>JAEZMI010000183.1 GCA_023414975.1 Pseudomonadota bacterium
AAGGCGCCGGGCGGCAGGGTGGTGTTGTAGCCGCGCTCGGTCTCCAGCGGCACCTTGTCGCCGAGGCGCGCGGCAAGCGGGCGCGACCAGGCCCCGCCCGCCACCACCGCCTGCGCGGCGTCCAGCGCCGTGCCGTCGGCAAGCCGCAGGCTCACCCCCGCGGCGGCCGGCGCGATCCCCGTCACTTCGGCGCGCACGAGGCGGGCGCCGCGCGCCATCACCTGCTCGAACAGGGCGAGCGCGAATTGATAGGGGTCCGCCACCGTCTTCCAGTTCGGCGTGAAGGTGCCGGCGACAAAGCGCGGGGCAAGGCCCGGCTGAAGCTCCGCGAGGCGTTCGCCGCGCACATGCTCGAAAGCGATGCCCTCCTTGGCCCGCGCGTCCCAGCCGGCCTGCGCGGCGGCGCGTTCCGCCTCGCTCTCATAGAGCTGGAGATTGCCGTCGGCGCGCACATGCCCGCCGAGCCCGGCGCCCTGCACCATCCCCGCCATGGCGTCGGCGGCAAGGCGCATCAGCGCGCTCTGCACCGCGAGCGAGTGGGCGTAGCGGTCCGGCCGGCTCGCGCGCCAGAAGCGGATGAGCCAGGGCGCGATGTTGAGCGCGTAGGAGGGGGGAATGGCGAGCGGCCCCAGCGGATCGATCAGCCATCGCGGCGCCTGGCGCACGATGCCGGGCGAGGCGAGCGGCAGGATGTCGGTGAAGGCGAACGCCCCGGCATTGCCATAGCTCGCCCCTTCCGCGACCCCGCCGCGCTCGACCAGCACGACGCGGCGCCCCGCCGCCTGAAGATGGAAGGCGCAGGCGAGGCCGACAATGCCGGCGCCGATGACGGCGATGTCGTCGCTCATAGGAGTATGCTCACGGGGAGAGGCTTGGGCAGTAGACAGCGAGGCCTACCCGCCTTCTCAACGTCATCCCGGGCTTGGCCCGGGGATCCACGTCTTGGACGGTGGGCGATCGGTGGGCAAATCGTGGATGGCCGGGTCAAGCCCGGCCATGACGGTGATGGGGGCGGCAGGCGCCCCCCGCTCCCTCACGCCGCGCGGGCGAGCGCCGGGCGGTTCGCCAGCGCGTCGGCGACGATCTTCTCGACCAGGGCGCGCTGCGCGCCTTCGAGCGGCAGGCGGGGGGCGCGCACGCGCTCGGTGGTGCCGGTGACGATGGCCTCGACGAGCTTCAGGTTCTGCACGAGATAGGAGGACACGTCGAGGTCCAGCAGCGGGCGGAACCAGCGGTAGAGCACCAGCGCCTCGTCATAGCGCTTCTGCTTCATCAGCCGGTAGAGCGCGACCGTCTCCTCCGGGAAGGCGATCACCAGCCCGGCGACCCAGCCGACCGCGCCCACCGCCAGCGCCTCATAGGCGAGGTTGTCGACGCCGGTGAAGATGTCGAAGCGGTCGCCGAAGGCGTTCTGCAGGTCGATGGTGCGGCGGATGTCGTCGGAGGATTCCTTCACCGCCACGAAGCGGTTGTCCTTGGCGAGTTCGGTCATGATCTCGACCGTCACGTCGACCCGGTAGGCGACGCGGTTGGAGTAGATCATCACCGGCAGGTCGGCCGCCTGCGCGATGGCGGACAGCGTCGCCACCGTCTCCTTCGGGTTGGTGTGGTAGACGAGGCTCGGCACGATCATCAGCCCGTCCGCCCCCGCGCTCGCCGCGCGCTTGGCAAGGCTCGCGCAGTCGCGCGTCGCCGCGTCCGCGATGGTCATCAGCACCGGACGACCGCCGGCGACGCCCTTGGCGGTCTTCAGCACGGCGAGGCGCTCGTCATGCGACAGCATCGGGCCTTCGCCCAGCGAGCCGTTGACGATGAGGCCGTCGACCCCCGACGCGATCTGGAAGGCGAAGCACCGTTCCATCTCGGCATGGTCGAGCGTGTCGTCGGCGTTGAACTTGGCGGTTACGGCGGGAAAGACGCCCTGCCACATGGGAAGCACTCCTGAAGGTTGGAACGGGGCAGCGCCCCCGGAAGGGTTCACCGGACGACGGCGAGGAACGCGACGTGCCGGGCGCGCGAACCGGCGTGGTCCGGGGCGTCCATCGGCGATGACGTCACCTTCCAATTTTTGGATCCAAGTTGCAATATCCTTTTTTTGGCATAGGATGCAAAATTGTTGGGCACGAGGATCGTGCCGCACGGGATCATGCCCGCAGGGGGATCAATGCCGGAGGTCGTCAGGTGAAGGTCAAGGCTACGGACATCGCCCAGATGGCATCCGCCTCGGACGTGATCTTCGACGCGCTGCGCGAGGCCATCGCCAAGGGCGACATCGCCGAGGGCCAGACCCTGCGGCAGGACAACATCGCCCGTATGTTCAATGTGAGCCGCATCCCCGTGCGCGAGGCGCTGACGCGGCTGGAGGAACAGGGCCTCGTCTCCACCCAGCGCTATCGCGGCGCCGTCGTCACCACCCTGTCCATCGACGAGATCCGGGAGATCTTCGAGTTCCGCGCGCTGCTGGAGCCGGAAATCCTGCGCTATTCGCTGGAGCGCATCTCGGAAGCGGATCTGGAGGCGGCCAAGCGTTACGCCCGCGCCTTCGCCACCGAGCCGGATTCGGCGCATTGGGGCGAGTTGAACCGGCAGTTTCACTACACGCTCTACGAGGCCGCCGGGCGCCCCTATTACCTCCAGACGATCAGCGCCGCGCTCGACCGCGTCGACCGTTACCTGCGCGCCCAGCTCGTGCTCACCGACGGCATGGCCCGCGCCCGCCGCGAGCATGAGGGCATTCTCGATGCCTGCATCGCCCGCGACGCCGACGCGGCCGCCCGCCTCACCCGCGAGCACATTCTCGGCGCCTGCGTCTTGCTGGTCGGCTTCCTTGAGCGCACCCGCGCCGGTGGCGGGGCCGGGAGGCTGAGCCAAGGCTGAGCACGAGGTGAGACCACCGGTGCCTCACCGCGGCGAACACCGCTAAAATTCTGGCGTCGCGGGGAGGAACGCGAGGCGGGGCGGCGCCGTTGTCAGGCACCCTCCACCTGAAACGAGTACCGCCCCGCATGCGCACGGTTCTCCCCGGCTCCGCCTTCCCGCTCGGCGTCACGGTTGACAGCACCGGCACCAATTTCGCCCTCTTCTCCGACAATGCCACCGGCGTCACGCTCTGCCTGTTCGACCGCTATGGCGAGACGGAACTGGAGCGCATCGACCTGCACGAGTGCACCAACGGCGTCTGGCACTGCCATCTGCCGGGCGTCGGGCGCGGGCAGGTCTATGGCTGGCGCGTGCACGGGCCGTGGGCCCCGGAGGCGGGCCACCGCTTCAACCCCAACAAGCTGCTGCTCGACCCCTATGCCCGCATGCTGGTGGGCAACATCACGTGGGACGACGCGCTCTACGGCTACACCATCGGCGCGGGCGACGACGCCGACCTCGTGATGGACGAGCGCGACAGCGCCCCCTTCATGCCCAAGGCCCGCGTGATCGCCGGCACGCCGCTGGCCTCCACCGCCCATCCGCGCGTCAACTGGGCGAAGACGGTGATCTATGAAGGCCATGTGCGCGGCCTCACCATGCGCCACCCGCTCATCCCCGAAGGCATTCGCGGCACCTTCACCGCGCTCGGCCAGCCCGAATTCGTCGACTATCTCGCAAAGCTCGGCGTCACGGCGCTGGAGCTGCTGCCGGTCCACGCCTTCGCGCAGGACCGGCACCTCGTCGATGCCGGCCTCTCCAATTACTGGGGCTACAACACACTGAACTTCTTCGCCCCGGAGCCGCGCTATCTCGGCGAGGACGGGCTGGAGGCGATCGGCGAGGCGGTGGACCGGCTGCATCAGGCGGGCATCGAGATCATCCTCGACGTGGTCTACAACCACACCTGCGAGGGCAATCACCTCGGCCCGATGCTCTCCTTCAAGGGCATCGACAACGCGTCCTACTACCGGATGCTGCCCGGCAATCCCCGCTACTATGACGACATGACCGGCTGCGGCAATTCGCTGAACACCGATCATCCCCGCGTGCTGCAGATGGTGATGGATTCCTTGCGCATGTGGGCCTCGGTCTACGGCATCGACGGCTTCCGCTTCGATCTCGCCACCACGCTCGGGCGCCGCCCGACCGGCTTCGACCCCGGCCATGCCTTCTTCAACGCCATCCTTCAGGACCCCACCCTGGGTGGCCTCAAGCTCATCGCCGAGCCGTGGGACGTCGGCCCCGGCGGCTATCAGCTCGGCGCCTTCCCGCCCGGCTTCTCCGAGTGGAACGGCGACTACCGCGACAAGGTGCGCGAGTTCTGGTGCGGCTCGGAAGGGCTCATCGGCGCCTTCGCCACGCGCTTCGCCGCCTCGCAGGACATCTTCTCGGAAGGCCGCCGCCGGCCCTGGTCGAGCGTGAACTTCATCACCGCCCATGACGGTTTCACCTTGCACGACCTCGTCACCTATAACGACAAGCACAACGAGGCCAATGGCGAGGGCAACCGCGACGGCCACGACGACAACAAGAGCTGGAACTGCGGCGTCGAGGGCGAGACCGACGACGAGGGCATCAACGCCCTGCGCCGGCGCCAGAAGCGCAACCTCATCGCCACGCTGTTCCTCAGCCAGGGCGTGCCCATGCTGCTCGCCGGCGACGAACGCTCCAACTCGCAGGGCGGCAACAACAACGCCTATTGCCAGGACAACGAGATCGGCTGGGTGGACTGGTCGAACGAGGACCCGGAACTGCCGGCCTTCGTCGCCCGGCTCGGCGAGCTGCGCAAGCGCCACTCCGCCCTGTCCCGCCCGGAATTCCTCACCGGTGCGCGTAACGAAATGGGGCAGCCGGACGTCGCCTGGTTCAATACGGCGGGCGAGCGCATGCGCGAGGAAGACTGGGCCAACCCCCACTCCAAATGCATCACCGTGCGCCTCGCCCCCGTCCTGCCGGAGGAGCCCTCCCTCGCCATCATGCTGAACGCCTCGCATGTGGATGTGGACGTGGTCGCCCCGCCCGTGCAGTCCGGCGGCTGGGAGGCGATCCTCGCCACCGGCAACGATCTCGAAGGCGCCCGCGTCGGCGGCGGCGAGAGCTTCACGCTCCCGGCGCGCACCCTCCTCGTGTGGGAATGGCGCGAATGAGCGAGACCCCGCGCCTTGACACGCCTCGCCGCTTCGGCCCGGAACTGACGTCCTCCGGTGCCCGCTTCCGCCTCTTCGCGCCGGACGTGCCGGCGGTCGATCTGGAGATCGAAGGGCGCGCGCCCCTCGCCCTCGCCCGCGCCGGGGACGGCTTCTTTGCCGGCGAGGTGGATGGCGTCGCCCCCGGTGCGCGCTACCGGTTCCGCATCGGGGACCAGCCGGTGCCGGACCCCGCGTCGCGCCTGCAGGCGGAGGATGCCGATGGCTGGAGCGTGCTCGTCGCGCCGCCGACCAACCTGCCCCGCGGCTGGTCGAAACCCTGGCACGAGGCGATCATCGCGGAGGTGCATGTCGGCACCGCGACCCCGGCCGGCACCTTTCGCGGGCTGATCGAGCGCCTCGACCATTACCGCGACGCCGGCTTCACCGTGATCGAACTGATGCCGGTCAACGAGTTTCCCGGCCGGCGCAACTGGGGCTATGACGGCGTCCTGCTCTACGCCCCCGACCGCGCCTATGGCACGCCGGACGATCTGCGCGCGTTGGTCGACGCCGCCCATGAGCGCGGCCTCGGCGTCATGCTCGACGTCGTCTACAACCATTTCGGCCCGAGCGGGAATTACCTGCCGCTCTACGCCAAAAGCTTCTTCCGCGACGATATTTCCACGCCCTGGGGCCCGGCCATCGACTTGGAGAACCCGCTGGTGCGGGACTTCTTCACCCAGAACGCGGCCTATTGGCTCGCCGATTTCGGCTTTGACGGCCTGCGCTTCGACGCGGTGCACGCCCTCGCGACCGATGGCGCCGAAACCTTCCTGCGCGAACTCGCGGCCGCCTGCCGCGCGGTGCGGCCCGACGCCTTCCTCGTGCTGGAGAACCACGACAACGTCGCCGAATGGCTGACGCGCGAGGAGGCGCTCTACACCGCGCAGTGGAACGACGACTGGCACCACGCGCTGCATGTGCTCGGCTCGGGCGAGACCACCGGCTACTACGCTCCCTATGCGAAGGACGCCACCGAGGCCGCCGCCCGCGCGCTCGGCCAGGGTTTCGTCTATCAGGGCGACCCCTACCCGGACGCGGACGGCCACCCGCGCGGCACCAGGTCCGACCACCTGCCGCCGGACGCCTTCGTCAGCTTCGTGCAGAACCACGACCATATCGGCAACCGCCCGCTGGGCGACCGGCTCGCCGGCACGCTGCCGCCGGAGCGGCTCGCCGTGCTGCGCTTCGTGCTGATGCTGTCGCCGGAAATCCCCATGCTGTTCCAGGGCGAGGAAGCCCTGCTGCCGACCCCCTTCCCATTCTTCTGCGACTTCGAGGGGGATCTGGCGGACGCGGTGCGCAAGGGCCGCAAGGGGGAGTTCGGCGACTTCTTCGCCGCTCATGGCGAGGCCGAATTCCCGGACCCGCTGGAGGACGCGACCTTCCGCTCCGCCGTCATCACCGACGAGGCGCTGACCTCCGAGGAAGCACGCGCCGCGCGGGCGGCCTTTGCCGAACTCGCCGAGACCCGGCGCCGCCTCGTCTGGCCGATCGCCGGCACCGCCTATCGCGGCGCCAGCGTCGAGCGCAGCGGCGATGCCCTTCTCGCGCGCTGGCGCTATGAGGGCGGCGAGCTGGTGATGGCGCTCAATATCCAGGACAGCCGCTGCACCATCAGCGCCCCGTCCGAGCCGCCGGATGCCCGCGTCGGCTCCTTGGCGCAGCCCGCCCCCGGCCGGCTCGCCCTTGGCCCCGTCGCCGCCGCTTTCTGGAGCTTGCCCGCCCGATGAGTACCCCGGCCCTCACCGCGACCTACCGGCTGCAGTTTCACCGCGACTTCCCCTTCAGCCAGGCCGAAGCGCTGGTGCCCTATTTCGCGCGGCTCGGCATCAGCCATCTCTACGCCTCGCCCATCACCATGGCGGTGCCGGGCTCCACCCATGGCTATGACGTCGCCGACCCGACGCGGGTCAACCCGGAGCTCGGCGGGGAGGAAGGGCTGCTCAGCCTCTGCGCCGCGCTGGAACGGCACGGCATGGGGCTCATCATCGACATCGTGCCGAACCACATGGCCGCCTCGGTCCACAACCCGTTCTGGCTCGACATGCTGGAAGGCGGCCCCGACAGCCCCGCCGCCCGCATCTTCGACGTCGCCTGGGACAAGGGCCGGCTCGTCCTGCCGGTGCTCGGCGACCCGTTGCAGGCGACCATCGAGGCGGGGCACGTCACCCTCGCGGTGAACGAGGCGCGCGGGGGCATCGACGCGGTGGTCTATGGCGAGCAGCGCTTCCCGCTCCGGCGCGAGAGCGTCGCCGAGCTGGTCGCCCGCCTGCCCGCCGCCGTCCACATCGCCGCCGCGGCGGTGACGCGCGACATGTCGGACACATCGTCCACCTCACTGCACTCATCGTCCACCACACTGCACCCGTCCTCAGCCCGCCTCAGCGGCGAGCGGATCGACCTGTCCGGGCTGGATCCGGTGACGCGCCTCGCCCTCGACGCCGTACTGGCGGAAGCCGATATTCCCGCCCTGCTCGACGCCCAGCACTGGCGCCTCGCCTGGTGGCGCACGGCGGCGCATGACCTCAACTATCGCCGCTTCTTCAACATCACCGACCTCGCCGGCGTGCGCGTCGAAGACCCCGAGGTGTTCGAGCTGATCCACCGCCTGCCGCTCGATCTCGTCCGCCGCGGCCTCGTCCATGGCCTGCGCGTCGACCATATCGACGGGCTGGTCGACCCCGCAGCCTATTGTGAACGCTTGCGAAATGCCGTCGGGCCGGATGTGCTCATCGTCATTGAGAAGATCCTCGAACCCGGCGAGACGCTGCGCGACTGGCCCATTGACGGCACCACCGGCTATGAGCGGCTGAACGATATCAACGGCCTGTTCGTCGCCGCGGAGGGCTATGCCGCCTTCGAGGAGGCGCTGCGTCAGCGGCATCTTGTTACCGGCACCGCCACCAGCCGCCTCGCCGCCGCCAAGAAACAGGTGCTGGAGGCCAGCCTCGCCACTGAAGTCGACGTCCTCACCGCCCTCGCCCGCGACGGGCTGGACGCCGAGATGAAGGCGGGCGACCTCACCGAGACCGCCATCCGGCACGGCGTCGTCGCCCTGCTGGTGCATTGCCCGGTCTACCGCGCCTACGCCACCGATACGTTTTCGCCTGAAGATTCAGCGATTTGGCAGC
>JAEZMI010000144.1 GCA_023414975.1 Pseudomonadota bacterium
TTCTCTCGTTGGCGGCGATCCGGGGGGGCGCCGGCGCGGGCTCGGCCGGGGCGCCGCCCGCCGTCACACCGTTCGTCGCGAAGGGGGAACCCGCGTCACGCCGGCCGGCCGCAGCGGCGAGCGGCGAATGGGCCGGTCCGGCATTTGCCTCCAAAGCGGAAGGAAGGGTCCGGGCCGGCGGCACCGGGCGCGAGGACGGCTGTGCCGACGCGGAAGGGTCGGGCAGGGCGAAAGGCGCGGCGACCGGTGCCGCTTGCCCGGCGAGGGCGACCTTTGCGGTCTCCACCATCGTCACCGGCGCGAAATGCGTCTCGCGCAGCAGGATGCGCAGGGGAAGCGATGCCGGGGGCTCGGGGGCTTCGGCGTTACCGGCAAGGTCGATGGCGCCGCGATCGGGCGTATCGATCGGCTCGGCGGGCGGTTCACCCGGCGCCGGAGGGGGCGCCGGCACGCGGGACATCGCGGCCGCCACCATCTCGGCGGCGCCGGTCATCGCGGGAGGTGGACTCGCCACGCCCTCCTGTGACGGCTCCACGGCCAGGGGAACGTCTTTGCCATCGCCACGCACGGCGCTCGCGCCGTCCTCGGTCGCGCGGGCGTCCGAAATCTCCGTCGCGTCCGGCGGCGGGGCATCGCCGCGGCGCGCCGGGTTTGCGTGAACCGGTGGCATGGCGTGCGATGCCGGGCGGAGCCGTGCGGGCTCCCGCGCATTCGCGTCTTCCGCTGCCGCGTCTTGCGACGGTACGGGCGTGTTTGCTGCGGGCACCGGTTGCGCGATGTCCGGTTTCGCGGCCGGTCGTCCCGGAGCTTCCGTTTCCACCGGCACCGACTCTGACGCTGGAGCGACCGATGTCGCGGCGTTCGCCTCCAGGCGTACCGGCATCGTCGCGACCGGCTTTGGAGGCGCCGTGTTGACGCGCTCCGGCGTCACCGCATCCGGTGCCGTCCCGCCGGGTTTGGTGTCCGATGCGGTCGGATCGGCGGTTGCGGGAAGCGCGCCATGGCGTTCGCTGGATGGCAGTCCACGCGCGGCGCTGTCGCTCTGCGCCTCTTTGGCCGGCACGGTCGCGGCGGCATCCGCCGGGTGCAGCAGCGCGGCGAGATGCTCCATCAGCGTGGTCGCCTCGCTTTTGCGCGGATGGGGCGCGAGGTCGGCTGCAGCCCGGCCGCCGGGCGGCAATGGCGGTGTCTCTTCCACCATGGCACTGTCCGACATTGGTGCCGGGGCAGGTGTTCCCGCCTCTTCAGCCAGCGCGCTCAGCAGATCCCCGAAGTCGCCGGCGTCGACCGACCTGTCGGGATGGGGACGGGCCTCGTCGGAAACGTGGGCGGCGGCCGGATGCAGGATGAAGGGGATCACAGCGGCGCCTCCGCCAGAAGCTTGCTGGTGGTGTCGAGCAGATCATGCGCCTTGCCCATTGCGGCGATGTCGCTGTCGTCTCCCGATGGGGCACCATCGGCGGGGGTGGGCACTGCGGAGGCCGCGCCGGCTTGGCCGGGCGGCGTGGCGGGACGTGTCGCGCTGATGGAGGCGAGCGTCACCAGCCCGGCCTGCTCGATCGAGTCGACTACGGAGAGGGCCGTGTCGAGCAGCGCCAGATCGGCATCGGCGAGGCGGTCCCGGCTGACGGAGCGCAGCCGGCGTCCGGCTTCGACGTAGTCCGTGGGCGAGGCGGCCATGGCGGCGGCCTGGTAGAGCGTGGCGCGCTGGGAGTCGAGGCTGGCGACCGGCGCGGCTTTCAGCACGCGGTCGGCGGCCAGGATGGCAGCGTCGGTTTTACCCTGGACGACGGCGCCCTGGGCGATGGTGAGCAGGATTTCACGTCGCCCCTCCAGATCCATCGGTTGCAGAACGATGTCGATGCGGCTGAACTCTTCGGCGTTGTCGATGAAGCTCATGCGCGTGAGCGCCGCCGCGAAACGCTGGCGGAAATTGCCGGCATAGACGGAGTGGCGGAAGCGGCCGAGATAGGTCGCGGTCAGCCGCTCGAACGTGTCGAGATCGTTCGCCTGCGCCGCGACGAGGATGGCACGGCGCAGGGCGCCTTCCTCGACCAGGGTGCCGGGTGCGAGGATGCGCGCCTGGTCGAGGAGCTGCGCCGCGCGGGCCGGGTCCCTGCGCACCGAGAGTGCGGCCTGCGCCAGCGCCACCTGGCCGGCGAGGCTTGGCGGAAGCCCGCGTGCGTCGATTTCGCCAAGATCCTTTACCGCGTCGGCCTCGCGGCCTTCCACATAAGCGAGGGCGCCGCGCACCAGCCGCGGGTCGATGGCCGGATCGGCGCCCCTGGCGAGGATCGAGCGCACGGTCTTGGGGTTGCCGCCGCTCAGCAGATAAAGCACCAGCGCGCGGGCATTGTTCGGGTCTTTCCAGGCGCTCACATCCACGCGGCGGAATTCGAGGTCCAGCGCCACCAGCAGGGCGTTCTGCTCGTCCAGCGCATTGGGTTCGCCGCGTGCCATGCGGTCCTGCAGGCGCTGGAGCTGGCGCAGATCGAGGAACAGCGGCGGGGCCGGAGGGGTTTCCGGCGCCTCCGCCTCCGCGCCGTCCGCCACCTCTGGGGCCGTCCCGTCCTTGCCGTCGGCATCGTTCGCCGCAGAGGCCTTGCCGTCGCCTTCCGCGGCGCTGTCCGAGGCAGACGGGCCGGTGACGCTGGTGACGATGTCGGTCAGCGTGCCCATGGCGATCCGGCGGACACCCGGCTCGGCGGAAAGAGCGGGCGCGGGGGGGCCGGCGAAGGTGGCGTCGCCCTGCGGGTCGGCGGGTGCGGCGAAGGCCTGCGGAAAGAGCGTGGCCAGGGGGGCGCCGAGCAGATTCCAGGACAGCGAATAGCCCGAGGGGGCCGTTTTCGGCGGGGCATTCAACGTGGTCGGCAGCACGGCGTCGGCGGGCGCGGGAGGGATGAGTTCCTCGGCGGTCGCGTCCACAGGGACGGTCTCGATCAGGCCCGCGGGCGTGGTTTCTTCAGCGGCGGCCTCGA
>JAEZMI010000157.1 GCA_023414975.1 Pseudomonadota bacterium
TGGCCCGCCCTACCCCCCCCCCGCGGGCCCGCCTGCCCGCCGCCTGGGGCGGCCATGTCTCCGCCTTCGTCCCGCCCGCCGTGCTGGCGCGGCTCACCGCGCGCTTTCCGCGCCGCTGATGGCGGCGGCGCCGAATTGGGTGGCCCGCCCGCTCTCGTTCAACGGAGTTTCTTCCATGATCCGTAGCCTGTTTGCCGCCTTCGCCCTCACCGTCGCGCTTGCCGTGCCGGCGATGGCGCAGGCGCCGAAGCTGCCGCCGAATGTCGACCCGCAGAACACCATCATCATGCAGACCACCAAGGGGCCTGTGATCTTCGTGCTGCGCACCGATATCGCCCCGAAGCACGCCGAGCGCATCAAGACCCTGGCTCGGGAAGGCTATTACGACAATGTGCCGTTCCACCGCGTGATCGAGGGCTTCATGGCCCAGACCGGCGACGGCCAGTATGGCAACGGCACCGGCGGCTCGCGCTACCCGAACCTGCCGGCCGAATTCTCCAACGTTCCCTTCAAGCGGGGCACGGTGGGCATGGCCCGCGCATCCAGCCCGAACAGCGCCAATTCCCAGTTCTTCATCACCTTCGGCGACGCATCCTTCCTCAACGGCCAGTACACGGTCATCGGCGAAGTGGTGTCGGGCATGGAGAACGTGGACAAGATCAAGCGCGGCGAGCCGGTGCAGAACCCCGACAAGATCGTTTCGATGAAGGTCGCCGCCGACGTCAAGTGACGCGCCCGGCCCTGCATCCAACCCGTTCCAAGGAGAAACACATGTCTGACGCTGCCAATTTCCTGCTGCTCGAGACCACCCAGGGCCCGGTCAAGATTAAGTTCCGCCCGGACCTCGCCCCGAACCATGTCGCGCGCATCGCCGAGCTCGCCACGCAGGGCTTCTATGACAATGTGCCGTTCCACCGGGTGATCGAGGGCTTCATGGCCCAGACCGGCGATGGCCAGTATGGCAACGGCACCGGCGGCTCCGGCAAGAAGCTGAAGGCGGAGTTCAATTCCGGCCGCCATGTGCGCGGAACGGCCTCCATGGCCCGCGCCCAGCACCCGGATTCGGGCGACAGCCAGTTCTTCATCTGCTTCGCCAACGCCTCTTTCCTCGACGGCCAGTACACGGTGTGGGGCGAGGTTGTCGAAGGCATGGAGAATGTCGACAAGGTGAAGCGCGGCGAGCCGGTGCAGAACCCGGACAAGATCGTCAAGGCGAGCGTCTCCGCGACCTGAGGGGCCGGAGGTCTACGAGGCGTCATCCCGGAGGTGCGCGAGCACGCTCCGGGATCGCTGTTTCTGAAGCCGAGTTTCCCGATGCGTGTCGATCTCTTCGACTTCGACCTGCCCACTGAGCGCATCGCGCTGCGGCCTGTTTCGCCGCGCGACGCGGCACGCCTTCTCGTGGTGCGCACGGGTGCCGTGCCCGAGCTGACGGATGCCAGGGTGAGCGATCTGCCGGATATTCTTCAGCCCGGCGACGCGCTGGTGGTGAACGACACCCGCGTGTTGCCCGCCCGTCTCGTCGGCATCCGCCGGCGCGCGAGCTCCCAGGGTGCCGGCGTGGAAGTCGAGGCCATGCTGCACAAGCGCGTCGGCCCCGCCATCTGGTTGGCGCTAGCGCGGCCGGGCAAACGGCTGGCGCGGGGCGATTTGATCATCTTCGCCTCGCCGGACGGCACCCATACGCTCGAGGCCACGCTGGAGGCGAAGGGCGAGGGCGGGGAGGTGACGCTGCGCTTCGCCGCGGAGGGCGCCGCGCTCGATGCCGCGATCGCTCTCATCGGACATATCCCTTTGCCGCCCTATATCGCCGTCAAACGCGGCGATGACGAGCAGGACCGGCGCGACTACCAGACGATGTTCGCCAATCAGGAGGGCTCGGTCGCCGCGCCGACGGCGGGCCTTCACTTCACGCCGGAGCTGATCCGCCGGCTGGAGGCGCGCGGGATCGAGACGCATCGTGTGACCCTGCATGTCGGCGCCGGCACCTTCCTGCCGGTGAAGGCCGAGGACACCACGGACCACCGGATGCACGCCGAATGGGGCGAGGTATCTGCCACGACCGCCGCGGCCCTGATGGCGGTGAAGGCGCGCGGCGGCAGGGTCGTCACCGTCGGCACCACCGCAACGCGCCTGATCGAGAGCGCCGCGGGCGCGGACGGTTCGCTCGGCGAATGGCGCGGCGAGACCGACATCTTCATCACGCCGGGCTACCGCTTCCGCTTCACCGACGGGATGATGACGAATTTCCACCTGCCGCGCTCGACGCTGGTGATGCTGGTGGCCGCCTTCATCGGCCATGAGGAGCAGAAGCGCGCCTATGCCCACGCGATCGCAACCGGCTATCGCTTCTATTCCTATGGCGATGCCTGCCTTTTGCTGCCAAAAGCCCGCGCATGAGCGAACAGATCGATTTCCATTACCGCCTGAAGGCCACCGACGGCGCCGCCCGCCTCGGCGAAGTCGTCACGCCGCGCGGCATCATTCGCACACCCGCCTTCATGCCTGTCGGCACCGCGGCGACCGTTAAGGGCATGTACCCCGAGCAGGTGCGCGCGCTCGGCGCCGATATTCTGCTGGGCAACACCTATCATCTGATGCTGCGCCCGACGGCCGAGCGGGTGGCGGAGCTTGGCGGCCTGCACAGCTTCATGCGTTGGCCCCACCCGATCCTCACCGATTCCGGCGGCTTCCAGATCATGTCGCTGGCAGCGCTCCGGAAGATGAACGAGAAGGGTGTCACCTTCCGCTCGCATATTGACGGCTCCTATCACGAGCTGTCGCCGGAGCGTTCCGTTGAGATCCAGGGGCTGCTGGGTTCGGATATCCAGATGCAGCTCGACGAATGCGTGAAGCTTCCCGCGAGCCGGGAGGAGATCGCCCGCGCGCTGCGCCTTTCCCTTCGCTGGGCGGAGCGCTCCAAGAAGGCTTTCGAGAGCCAGCCAAAGGGCCGTGCGCTGTTCGGCATCGTACAAGGTGGCGACGACCCGGAACTGCGGGTCGAATCCGCTAGGGGTCTCGTGGATATCGACTTCCCCGGCTACTCCATCGGCGGTCTCGCGGTCGGCGAGCCGCAGTCGGTGATGCTGGCGATGATCGATGTCGTCGCGCCAATCCTGCCCGCGCACAAGCCCCGTTATCTCATGGGCGTCGGCACCCCCGACGACATGATCGAGAGCGTGGCGCGCGGTGTCGATATGTTCGACTGCGTGATGCCGACCCGCGCCGGCCGACACGCCCTGGCCTTTACCCGCTTCGGCAAGATCAACCTGAAGAACGCGCGGCACGCCAATGATCCGCGTCCGCTGGACGAGGAAAGCGACTGCCCGGCAGCGCGGGATTATTCGCGCGCCTATCTCCACCATCTCATTCGCTGCGATGAAATGCTGGGGTCGATGCTGCTGACCTGGGTCAACCTCGCTTATTATCAGACCCTCATGGCCGGTGCCCGTGCGGCCATTGGCGAGGGGCGTTTTGACGCCTATCGCTCGGAGGTGAAAGAAGGCTGGGCGCGCGGCGACATTCCGGCGCGGTGACTGGCGGGCTCGCCCGACCACGAGACCCCTCTCAGACCACGCCGCTAACGATGTGATCCCGGACGGGGCATCGGCCCGATCCGGGATCACGTAGCTTTAGATGGCAGTCCCGGCTCCGCCCTTTGCGCGGTTGGGACGACGTCTCGCTCGCGGATCAGCCGTGCAGCTTGGCCGCCACGGTGGCAACATGCTTGCCCTGGAAGCGGGCGCCGGCGAGTTCCACCTCGGAAGGCTGGCGCGAGCCATCACCGTCGGTGATCGTGGAGGCGCCATAGGGCGAGCCGCCCTTTATCTCGTCCACGCCCATCTGACCCTGGAACGCATAGGGCAGGCCCACCACCACCATGCCGTGGTGCAACAGGGTCGGCAGGAAGCCGAGAATGGTAGATTCCTGGCCGCCGTGCTGCGTGGCGGACGAGGTGAACACCGAGCCGACCTTGCCCACCAGCGCGCCCGCAAACCACAGACCGCCGGTCTGGTCGATGAAGCTGCGCATCTGCGACGCGACCGTGCCGAAGCGGGTGCCGGCGCCGAAAATGATGGCATCGTAGTTCTTCAGGTCGTCGACCGTGGCGACCGGCGCCTTCTGGTCGAGCTTGAAGTGGTTTGCCCTGGCGACATCTTCCGGCACGGTCTCCGGAACGCGCTTCACGTCGACAATCGCCCCCGCCTCGCGGGCGCCCTCGGCCACCGCTTCCGCCATGGTCTCGATGTGACCATAGGACGAGTAATAGAGAACCAGAATTTTGGCCATGGAATCAGCTCCTTGCGTCGGATCGCGGGTCCGCTCCGGACCCGCTGAATTCGTGACGCCAAGCTAGTCGCGGCCCGCGACCGGCGGAAGCATCATGATCGACAGAGCAATCTTGCAGCCGTGCAATGCCCGCGTGATGTTCAGGGCGACCGTGCGTCCGGGAAAAGCGGGGCCGAGGTGCCGACGGCGACAGCGGCCGGACGCGGCGGTGCCTGTGCGTGATTTCGGCCCGCGACCAAGGGCGGCTTGCCAAGCCCGGACGAAACCCTTAATCCCCCGGGCGTGGGAGCCCGTAGCTCAGCAGGTAGAGCACGTGACTTTTAATCATGGGGTCTTGGGTTCGAATCCCAACGGGCTCACCACTCGCGACGATGGCCGCGCGGCTACAGGGCTTCATTCTTGAAGCGCACGCAGTTCCGGCCGGCGGCTTTGGCCGCGTAAAGCGCGCGGTCGGCCGCAAGCATCAGCTCTTCGATCGTGATGTGCGCGGACTGTGCCGCGGCGCCACCGATGCTCACGGTGAGATGGTGCGCGACGGAACCGCGAACAACCGGGGCGTCATCCACGATCCGGCGCAACCGCTCAGCAACGGCGGCGGCCGCCCCCGGATCGAGACCCGGCAAGAGCAGCGCGAACTCTTCGCCGCCTATCCGCGCCAGCAGATCGACCGGCCGCAGCACCGCACGCCATCGGGCGGAAACCTCCACGAGCACCTCGTCGCCGAAGGCGTGGCCATGCTGGTCATTCACGCTTTTGAAGTGATCGAGATCGAGCAGCAGAGCGGCGTGCTGCTTCGCCATGCCGATGAGCTTGCCGGCGTGATGCAAGAAGCTGCGGCGGTTGAAGACACCCGTGAGCGCATCGGTGTCGGCAAGCTGGCGGAGATCAACGGCGAGCTTGTGGCGGTGAGACACGTCGACATAGGAGTGGACACGATAGCCCCCGACGCGAAAGCTGTGGCTTTGCAGCATCTTGTCCAGCCCTGTGCCGGTGCGGACCTGAAACTCGGAGGCTGAGATCGTGCCGTCGCCCTGCGGCGCATTGGCCATCTTCTCGGCCCATTCGGCGCGGGCGGCCGCGCGGACCGCCGGGTCGGGATAGAGCTTCAGCCACCAGTCGTCGAGCGAAGCGATTTCCTCAAGCTTGTATTCGAAGATGTCGGTAAAGCCACGATTGGCGAAGACGGCGATGTCCTGGTCATCTTCGATCAGCAGGGCGACCGGCAATTGGTCGAGGATGGCCGGCAACAGCGGTACCCATGTCTCCGGGGGCGGCGTCTCGGCGTGCCGCGAAACCGGAGGAGGCAAAGGCACGTCCACAAGGGTGGGCACATCCACAAGGGTCAGCGCCCAGCTTGGCGATTGGTCGGTCTCGGATCCGCGCATCGGCAGAGCTGCGATGCGCAAGGGATGCGCCGCGCCTCCAATGAAACAGGACAGGTCGAGAACGTGCGGGGGCGCCCCTGTCTGCGACGCGAGAAAGGCCATGAGGCGTGGCGCCGTGTCCTGCAGCAGCATCGTGAGTGGAAGTGGGGCGGCATCCGTAGCGACACCGAAAAGTCGGGCCGCGGCCTCGTTCAGCGCGATCACCGTGTCGGCACGAACGGCGATAAGAGGGACGCCAACATAGGAGACCCAGTTCAAATCGGCACATTCCATAGACGCGACTTATAGTAAGATGGCCCACGCCGACGGCCCCACGTCTTGCGGTAGCAAATTATCGACCACCCTTTTGGGACAGACAAGCGTAGGCCCCCGTCGAAAACGGCGAAACACGACGAAAGATCGAGCCGATACGTTCGTTTCCGTGCTTCTTGCCGGCTCAGCTGTGCCGCAGCATGAAAAAAAACACATGATGGGACGAGTGCCGTCTTATCAAAATACCGCCAATTCAGATGGAGGCTCAGTCGACGGCCGTATAGAGCCTACGTGCCTCCTCGGCGGGTCCCCTGCGGTTGCCGATGCTCTCGACGCGGACAACCACGACACGCTGCTGAAGCGCTATAGTGAGAATGTCGCCCGGCCGGATGGGGCGGCCCGGCTTTTCCAGCCGCGCGGCTTGCCCGTTATGCGTGAGCCGCACCATGCCCCGTTCGATCAGCTCGACGGCGAGGCTCCGCGTCTTGGCAAAGCGCGCGCGCCACAACCAGACATCCGCCCGGCAGCTCTCTTCAACATCCGCCATAGGCCAGCGGTGCACGGATTTGTCTGTATCGTCAACAACCTCGTCGAGGTTGAGTGGCGACGTTGCCGACAGTTTTGTCATGACGGTAAAACACCCCTAAGATCAGCCATGCTTGGGGCGCCAGAGGGGACACCGGGTGCATCGTAGCTTCAGATCACTGCTGTTTTTGGCGGTATTTTATTACAGTATAATGCCGCTGGACGCAGCGACAAAGAAAGGCATTGCCATTGGTGCACGGGATGCGAAGGCTGCGGACAAGATCCAGACACTTGGTGCCAGCTGGTACTACACGTGGAATACGACGCCGGTTCCAGGGGCCGCGGCTGAATTCGTGCCCATGGCCTGGGGCCGCAAGCCGGTGAGCCTCGCCAGCGCCTGTCATCTCCTGCTGTTCAACGAGCCGGATGGCCCGAACCAGGCTGACATGTCGGTGGAAGAGGCTGTCAAGCTAGCGGCGCCGCTGAGCATGAAGGCCCGCTACGTCGTCAGTCCTGCGGCGGTAAACGCGCTCGGTGGCTGGTTCGTGCATTTCGAAACTGCGGCCGAGACGGCCGGCATCGACGTCGATTACGTCGCCATGCACTGGTATGGAGCGCCATCCGTGCGCCAGTTCCTGCGCAAGGTCGATGCGGTTCACGAACGCTATGGCAAGCCCATTTGGATCACGGAATTTGCCGTGGCAGATTGGAAGGCAAGCCCCGGCCGCAACCGCCACTCGCCGGCACAGACAGCGCGTTTTCTCGCAAAGGTGTTGCCGGAGCTGGAAAGGCGCCCCTATGTCGCGCGCTATGCCTGGATGGGGGCGGGGACGCTCTCGCCGGCCATCGCCAGTTCGCGTTTATTTAAGGACGACGGTCAGCTAACCGAAGTGGGCGAAGTCTACCGCGCTTTCCGCAGCGC
>JAEZMI010000208.1 GCA_023414975.1 Pseudomonadota bacterium
CGTCCACACTGCACTGATCGTCCGCCACACTGCACTGATCGAACGGCCCCGGAAATTTCCGGGGCCGTTTCTTTTTTGGCCCCGTTCCGTGCTAAGGGCGCGGCTGGATAGATGAGTAAAGGCAACCCAGCGCGATCATGACGAGTTCGCAGATGCGTCCGGTCCACATCATCGGCGGCGGCCTCGCCGGCTGCGAAGCCGCCTGGCAGATCGCCCGGCGCGGCGTCCCCGTGGTGCTGCACGAAATGCGCCCCACGCGCGGGACGGATGCTCACAATAGCGATGACCTGGCCGAGCTTGTCTGCTCTAACTCCTTCAGATCAGACGATTCTTCCAATAACGCGGTGGGCGTGCTGCACGCCGAGATGCGGCGCCTCGGCTCGCTCATCATGGCCTGCGCCGACCGTCACCAGATCCCCGCCGGCGGCGCGCTGGCGGTGGATCGCGAAGGTTTCGCGGCCGCCGTCACCGCCGCCATCACCGCGCATCCGCTCATCACGGTGGAGCGCGGCGAGGTCGCCGGCCTGCCGCCGCAGGCGTGGGACAGCGTCATCATCGCCACCGGCCCCCTCACCTCGCCGGCCCTGGCCGACGCCATCCGCACCCGCACGGACGAGAGCGCCCTCGCCTTCTTCGACGCCATCGCGCCGATAATTCACTTTGATTCCATAGACATGGACGTGTGCTGGTTCCAATCCCGCTACGACAAGGCGGGACCGGGCGGCACCGGCGCGGACTATATCAACTGCCCGATGGACAAGGCCCAGTACGAGGCCTTCGTCGCCGCGCTGATCGAATCCGACACCGTCCCCTTCCGCGATTTCGAGGCGGCGACGCCCTATTTCGACGGCTGCCTGCCGATCGAGGTCATGGCCGCGCGTGGGCCGGAGACGCTGCGCCACGGCCCCATGAAGCCGATGGGGCTCACCAATGCGCATAACCCAACCGTCAAGCCCTATGCGGTGGTCCAGCTCCGCCAGGATAACGCCTTGGGCACGCTGTATAATATGGTCGGCTTCCAGACCAAGACGCGCCACGCCGAGCAGGTGCGGATCTTCCGCATGATCCCCGGCCTGGAGCGGGCCGAGTTCGCCCGCCTCGGCGGCCTGCACCGCAACACCTACCTCAACTCGCCCAAGCTGCTCGACCCGACGCTGCGCCTCAAGGCCGAGCCGCGCCTTCGCTTCGCCGGACAGATCACCGGGTGCGAAGGCTATGTCGAAAGCTCCGCCATGGGCCTCATCGCCGGCCTGTTCGCCAGCGCCGAGCGCCTCGGCCGGACGCCGACCCTGCCGCCGGCCACCACCGCCCACGGCGCGCTGCTGAACCACATCACCGGCGGCCACATCGAGACCGTGGAGGCGGGGCCCCGCTCCTTCCAGCCGATGAACATCAATTTCGGCCTGTTCCCGCCGCTCGACGCCAATCCCACGCGCGATGCGGACGGCAACCGCCTGCGCGGCGCGCAGAAAACCGTGGCCAAGAAGCAGGTTATGGCCGCCCGCGCGCTCGCCGACATGGACGGTTTCGCCCGCGCCAATGCCGATCTGGCCGGTGAGGAAGCGGCGTGACCCTCCGCCCCGATGCTCCTGCGTCCCCGCACGGCTTCACCGTCGACACCGTGCTGAAGCGCGACATCTTCAGCACCATCGAGCGCGGCACCTGGCACGATGCGCAGGGACGGGACTTTCCGGCCGTGCGCCGGCGCTATGACGACGTGAAATGGTGGGTGAAGCCGCTCGCCCGCCACTTCGCCCGCCGCGAGGCGCGCGCTCTGCGCCGCGCCGAGGGCAGCGGCCACACCGTGCCCGTCTACGCGCTGGAGGAAGGCTATCTGGTGCGCGGCTTCGTGGACGGCATTCCCCTGCAGATCGCCCGTCCCTATGGCGACGCGGCGTTCTTCCGCTCGGCGCGGCAGGGCCTGCGTGAGGTGCATCGCCGGCGTATTGCCCATAACGACCTCGCCAAGCCGCAGAACTGGCTTTACGCTGCGGATGGGCGCGCGGTGCTGATGGATTTCCAGCTCGCCTTCTGTTTTGAGAGGCGCAGCAAGATCTTCCGGATCGCGGCTTACGAGGACATCCGGCACCTGCTGAAGCAGAAGCGCAGCTTCTGCCCGGAGGCGCTGACCCCGAGCGAAAAGCGCATCCTCGGCCGCAAGAGCCTGTTCAACCGCATCTGGATGAGCACCGGCAAACGCGTCTACAACTTCGTCACCCGCCGGCTGCTCAATTACCATGACACCGAGGGCCGTGGCCCGCGCGCCATGGAACAGGGCCCGGCCATCGCTTCCGTGCTTGCCGCGCATCCCGGCGTGAGCGCGGTGCACATCGCCGACTTTCCCACGGCGGGGCACAGCTTCGGCCTCTACGCGTTCGTCGAGGGTGCCGGCGTCGAGGAGAACGCCCTGCGGGAGCGGCTCGCGGCGGAACTGCCGGCGGTGCTGCCCCCCGAGCACATCCAGATCGTCGCCGCGCTGCCGCGTGACGCGCAGGGCGAACCGCGCGACGATCTCCTGCGCCTCGTGGCGCTGAACCAGCTCGACCAGCTCGACCAGCTCGCGCGCACGCTCGAGCAGCAGGTCGCGCTCGATCTCATCATCCGCGAGCGCCGCAATCTCAGCGACCGGGTACGGCGCGGCATCTAGCGTGTTTCCCGCCCATTCTTGACAGTCCGCCCGGCCGCTTAAAGATACCGGCAAACGACGCGGGGAGATCCGCGCCTCATTCGCTTGGAGACGCATGCGCTATCTCATCACCGGGACCGCCGGCTTCATCGGCTTCCATCTCGCCCGCCGTCTGCTGGAAGACGGCCACGAGGTGGTCGGCTTCGATGGCATGACGGCCTATTACAACCTCAAGCTCAAGGAGGCCCGCCACGCCGCGCTCGGCCAATTCGCCGCGTTCCGGCCGGTGATCGGCCGTCTGGAAGACCGCGCGCTGCTGGCAGCCACCGCCGGTGAGGCGCGCCCGGACATCATCATCCATCTCGCCGCGCAGGCGGGCGTGCGCTACAGCCTGGAGAACCCGCAGGCCTATCTGGACTCGAACCTCGTCGGCTCCTGGAACGTCCTCGAATTCGCCAAGGAAATCGGCGTGCAGCATCTGCTGCTGGCCTCCACGTCCTCGATCTATGGCGCGAACCCGACCGTGCCTTTCCACGAGACCGACCGCGCCGACGAGCCGCTCACCTTCTATGCCGCGACCAAGAAGGGCATGGAGCTGATGGGGCACTCCTACGCCCATCTCTACAAGG
>JAEZMI010000228.1 GCA_023414975.1 Pseudomonadota bacterium
TCGCTGCGCCGCCCAAGGCGTATTTCAGCATGACCATGGCATTTCCCTGCGTTCCGGGCGCCTCGCGCGCCCCTAGGGAAACCGACGGGACGGGTCATGGTTCCACTTTCCGGGCGAGGCCCAGCCGGGCCTGCACCGCGCCGAGAAAGGCGACGAGGTCCATGCCGGCCACGAGAAAATCCTCCACGCCCGCCGCTCCCAGCGCGGACTCCAGTTCGCTCGGCCGACCGGCCAGGTAAAGCGCGACCGCGCCGGCCTGTTTCAGTGCGAGGGCGGCTGCAAGTGCTTGATCTTTATATATATCATCCGATGAGCACAGGCAGGCGACGCGTGCGCCGCAGGCGCGGAAATCCGCCGCGAGCGCTGCCGCGTCGCCCTCGGCACTTCTTGTCACGAGGCCGCCGGCCTCGAAGGCGGCGCGGGCGAAGCCGAGGCGCGCGGTAAAGTCGGTGGGCGAGCCGAGAGCGGCCAGGAAGATCGTGGGCGTCGGCTGCGCCGCCATCGCCGTCGCGCGCAAGGCCTCGAAGGGCTCGGCATCACGGTATGAAAATACCGCATCACAACGTAGCGCGCCTTCGGCCGACATCACACGCCGCACCGGCCGGGTCGGGGCAAGGACCGCCGGCTCGGCCTCCGTCAGCAGGGGAAATTCCGATGTTCCCGTAAGGGGTAAGCGGCGCGTCGCGATGTCCCTGTGGCGGTCCTGGCGGGTGCTCGCGAGGCGCCGCTGCCAGGCGCCGGAGGTGAGGCTCTCCACCATGCCGCCCTCCGCCTCGATGGCGCGAAACAGCTCCCACGCCGCGGCGGCCAGCGCCTCCGTCCGCTCCTCGATGGCGCCCGCCCCTGCGGCGGGATCGGCCACGCGATGGATGTTGGATTCCTCGATGAGGATGATCTGGGTGTTGCGCGCCAAGCGCCGCGCGTCCGCGTCCGGCAGGCCGAGCGCTTGGGTAAAAGGCAGGACGCTCAGGCTGTTAGCGCCGCCGACGCCGGCCGCGAAGGCGGCGATGGTGCCCCGCAGCAGGTTCACATAAGGGTCGAAACGGGTGAGGGAGCGCCAGGCGGTCTCCATATGGATCGCGGCGGGCACGCCTTCGACGCCGCAGGCCTTGAGCATCGCCGCCCAGAGCAGGCGGAAGGCACGGGGCTTCGCCTGGGTGGCGAACTGGTCGGTGTCGGCGGTCAGCGTCACCTCGATCAGCGAGGCGGCGCGTTCAAGGGCGAGGCCGGAGGCTTCCAGCGCCCGCAGATAAGCGAGCGCGGTGGCGAGCACGGCGGCAAGCTCCTGCGCGTCCGACGCCCCGCCCTCGTGGTGGAGCCGCCCGTCCGCGCGCACGATCGGCTGGGAAAAGCCGCGTGATATCAGGGTATTAACGGTCTGCCCGAGGCGCGCGGAGAGACCGTCCCATTCGAGCGGGGCGGCACCCAGGGCGGCGAAATCGCCGATGGGGTCAAGACCGAAGCGGATGTCCAGCGCCGCCGCATCCTTCCCCTCGAAAAGCCGGGCGAGGGCCAGCGCGACGTCGCGGCCCTGGTACTTTCCCGCCTCCACGCGCAGCGTGATCAGTTCCGGCAGCACTTCCCGCAGGGTCTCCGCCAGCGCCTCATGGCTCAGCGTCAGGCCGAAACCGCGGGCGGAGGAAGCCGAGGCGAAGACCAGCGCGAGGCCATCGGCGCCGCCGTTAAGGTCTTCCAATATCTGGCGATTTGCCGCTGCCGCGTCCTCGTGGTCGATGCGGGTGATGACCCGCCAGGGCGCGCCCGCCGGCCGCCCGACGATCGGCGAGGCCTCACGGCGGCGCTCCGGCAAGGCGTCGAGCGTTATGCGGTCATATGTTACCTTTTGCAGCCGCTTTTCATAGGGAACACCCTTCAGAACACCCTCGACGAGCTTCAGCCAATCGGCCCGCGTGGCGGTCGGAAGATCGTGGAGCGTCGGTTCGATGAGGTGGAGCATCAGTGCAGTGTGTCCGAGCAAATTGCGGCGTGTCGGTGCCTGTGTGCGGCTCAGGCGAACTCCAGGATGACGGCGTCGACGGCAAGGCTGTCGCCCGCCTTGGCGAGGATCGTCTTCACCGTCGCGTCCCGCTCGGCGCGCAGCACGTTTTCCATCTTCATCGCCTCGACGATGGCGAGCGGCTCCCCGGCCTTTACCTCCTGCCCCTCGCTCACGGCGATGGAGACGACGAGGCCCGGCATGGGGCAGAGGAGCTGCTTGCCGCTGCCGGCCTGCCGCTTTTCGGGCATGAGCGCGGCGAGCTCGGCTTCGCGGCGCGTATAGACCACCGCTTCCACCGCGACGCCGCGATGGGCGAGGATGACCCCGTTGAGGCGGGGGCGCAACTGCACGCTCAGCGCCTCCTCGTCATAGACGCCGTTCCACACCGGCTCGCCCGGATGCCAGCCCGAGCGCAGCTCGTGCGTGCCGGCGGGGCGGTCTTCCTCGTCGAGGAAGGTGACGATGAAGCCGCCGGCGGCGCGGTCCACCTCGCAGCGCAAGGCGAGGTCGGCGATGCGCACCACGCGCTGATGTTCGAAGACCACCGCCCGGCCGGGGAGCTGGCCGCTGATCCTGCGCTTCCGCGCATTGCCGACATTGTCGACCACGGCCGCCACCGCCGCGAGCTTGCGGGCAAGCGCCGGGGTCAGCGCCGCGCCGGTGAAGCCGTCGCGATACTCCTCGGCGATGAAGCCGGTGGAGAGCCGCCCCTCCTTCCAGCGCGGATGGTCCATCAGCGCGGCGAGGAAGGGGATGTTGTGCTGGATGCCGTCGATGACGAAGGCGTCGAGCGCGTCCGCCTGCGCGGCGATGGCCTCGGCGCGCGTCGGCGCGTGGGTGACGAGCTTGGCGATCATCGGGTCGTAGAACAGCGAAATCTCGCCGCCCTCATAGACGCCGGTGTCGTTGCGCACCGTGACACCCTCGCTGACGCTCTCGGCCGGCGGGCGGTAGCGCGTGAGCCGGCCGATGGAGGGCAGGAAGCCGCGATAGGGGTCTTCGGCATAGACGCGGCTTTCCACCGCCCAGCCGGTGAGCGTCACCTCGTCCTGCGCGATGCCGAGCTTTTCGCCGGCGGCGACGCGGATCATCTGCTCGACGAGATCGATGCCGGTGATGAGTTCCGTCACCGGGTGCTCGACCTGAAGGCGGGTGTTCATCTCTAGGAAATAGAACGATTTGTCCTGCCCGGCGACGAACCCCACCGTGCCGGCGGAATCGTAATTCACCGCCTTGGCCAGCGCCACGGCCTGCTCGCCCATCTTGCGCCGGGTCGCCGCGTCCAGCAGCGGGGAGGGCGCTTCCTCGATGACCTTCTGGTTGCGCCGCTGGATCGAGCATTCGCGCTCGCCGAGATAGATGACGTTGCCGTGCTTGTCGCCGAGCACCTGGATTTCGATGTGGCGGGGATCGACGATGAACTTCTCGACGAACACCCGGTCGTCGCCGAAGGAGGATTTGGCTTCCGAGCGGGCGCGCTCGAACCCCTCCTGCACCTCGTCGCGGGAATGGGCGATGCGCATGCCCTTGCCGCCGCCGCCGGCCGAGGCCTTGATCATGACGGGATAGCCGATCTCGTCGGCGATGCGGGCGGCGTGCGCGGCATCCTCGATCACGCCGAGATAGCCCGGCACGGTGGAGACCTTCGCCGCCGCCGCCGCCTTCTTGGATTCGATCTTGTCGCCCATCGCCTCGATGGCCTGCGGGTTCGGGCCGATGAAGACGATGCCGGCCTCCTTCAGCGCCTGCGCGAAGGCGGCGCGCTCGGACAGGAAGCCATAGCCGGGATGCACCGCCTGCGCCCCGGTCTGGCGGCAGGCCTCGATGATCTTCTCGATGACGAGATAGGACTGCGCGGCGGGGGCGGGGCCGATATGCACCGCCTCATCCGCCATCTCCACATGCAGCGCGTCCTTGTCGGCATCGGAATAGACCGCGACGGTGGCGATACCCATGCGCCGGGCGGTCTTGATAACCCGGCAGGCGATCTCGCCGCGGTTGGCGATGAGGATCTTGGAGAACATGGGCTGCGGCCTCTGGTAGCGCGGCTTCACTCGGTCCGGTCGTCATGGCCGGGCTTGGCCCGGCCATCCATGTCTTGTCGCTGCTCAGGCGGACGTCGTGGATGCCCGGGCCAAGCCCGGGCATGACGTTGCGCTAAAGCGGCAGATTGTCGTGCTTCTTCATGGGCGTCTCGACCTTCTTCGAGGCGAGCATGGCGAGCGCGCGGGCGATGCGTTTGCGGGTGGAGCGCGGGGCGATGACCTCGTCGATATAGCCGCGCTCGGCCGCCACAAACGGCGAGAGGAAGCGTTCCTCATATTCGCGGGTGCGCGCAGCGATCTTCTCGGGGTCGTCGATATCGGCGCGGAAGATGATCTCCACCGCCCCCTTGGCGCCCATCACCGCGATCTGCGCGGTCGGCCAGGCATAATTCACATCGCCGCCGACATGCTTGGAGGCCATCACGTCATAGGCGCCGCCAAAGGCCTTGCGGGTGATAACGGTGACGAGCGGCACGGTGGCCTGGCTATAGGCGAAGAGCAGCTTGGCGCCGTGCTTGATGAGCCCGCCATATTCCTGCGCCGTGCCGGGCAGGAAGCCGGGCACGTCCACGAAGGTGAGGATGGGGATCTCGAAGGCGTCGCAGAAGCGCACGAAGCGGGCGGCCTTGCGCGAGGCGTCGGAATCCAGCACGCCGGCCAGAACCATGGGCTGGTTGGCGACGATGCCGACCGTCTTGCCCTCGACGCGGCCGAAGCCGGTGATGATGTTCTTGGCGAAGGCTTCCTGGATCTCGAAGAAATCGCCCTCGTCCACGACCTTCGCGATCAGCTCCTTCAGGTCGTAGGGCTTGTTCGGATTGTCGGGCACCAGCGTGTCGAGCGAGGGATCGAGCCGCTCGCCATCGTCATGGCTCGGCCAGGCCGGCACGCCGGACAGGTTGCTGGCGGGCAGGAAGTCGATGAACCGGCGCATCTGCAGCAGGCACTCGACATCGTTCTCATAGGCGCCGTCGGCGACCGAGGATTTCGCGGTGTGGACCTTGGCGCCGCCGAGTTCCTCCGACGTCACGGTCTCGTTGGTGACGGTCTTCACCACATCCGGGCCGGTGACGAACATGTAGGAGCTGTCACGCACCATGAAGATGAAGTCGGTCATGGCCGGGGAATACACGTCGCCGCCGGCGCAGGGACCCATGATGACGGAAATCTGCGGGATGACGCCGGAGGCCAGCACGTTGCGCTTGAACACCTCGCCATAGCCGCCGAGCGCGGCGACGCCTTCCTGGATGCGGGCGCCGCCGGCATCGAACAGGCCGATGATCGGGGCGCGCGTCTTCAGCGCCATGTCCTGGATCTTGGTGATCTTCGCCGCATGGGCTTCCGACAGCGAGCCGCCGAACACGGTGAAGTCCTTGGCGAAGACGAAGACCTTGCGGCCATTCACCGTGCCCCAGCCGGTGACGACGCCGTCGCCGGGGGTTTTCACCTTCTCCATGCCGAAATCGGTGCAGCGGTGCTGCACGAAGGTGTCGAATTCCTCGAAGGAGCCGGTGTCGAGCAGCAGCTCGATGCGCTCGCGCGCGGTGAGCTTGCCGCGCTTGTGCTGGGCCGCGACGCGCCTTTCCCCGCCGCCAAGGCGGGCGCCGGCGCGGCGCTGTTCCAGCTCATCCAGAATGTGCTTCATGGGCGCAGGCTCCTCGGAAACCGGAGATGTTCTAACCCCTTGCGGGACAAAACTTAAGCCTCAGCGCGGCTCGCGGGGATAGATGATGATCGACAGATAGGTCATCGGCCGCACCAGCAATTCCTCGGGCCCATGGGTGGCGGCGGAATCGAACAGCAGGGAGTCGCCCGGACGCAGGTGATAGGTGCGGTCGCCATGGCGGTACATCACCTCGCCGCTGAGCATATGGATGAACTCCACCCCGGCATGGCGAAAGCCGGTATAGGGCACGGCTTCCTCGCTCAGCGTGATGAGATAGGGCTCGACCACCACCTCCCCGCCCAGCGCGTGGCCGAGCAGCTCGTACTGATGGCCCACCTTGGTGCCGCGCCGCTCGATATGCACGCCCTGGCCGGCGGGAACGAAGGAACAGTCGCGCTTCTCCTCGAAGCTGGAGAACAGCGTCGAGATCGGCACGTTCAGCACGTTGGAGATCGACTGGAGCGTGGAGAGCGAGGGCGAGATCAGTCCGTTCTCGATCTTGGAGAGCATGCCGACGGAGATGCCGGCGGCGGCGGCGAGATCGGAGACGGTGAGGTCGAGGTCGCGGCGGATGGTGCGCACCTGAAGGCCGAGCGCCTGTTCCAGTGTGCGTTCATTGGCGTTCGGCGCGCCCGAGCCGGTGCTCAGTTCCTCCACGACATCCTCGATCCTGCCTTTGCTCCGTTTCGCCTCGGTCAATGCCCTGCTCCCTCGCTCGCCCCCGGCACGATGGGAAACGTTTCGCCGGCAAAAGCAAGCCCAATGCAAGCCGAAACCCCTAGAGCGGGATGCGATCCGACTGAAACGCCGGGATCGGGCGCAGGCTCGGGCACAGGTTCCGGCGCGGCGGAAGGCGAGCGGGCGACGATGTGTCATCGGCCTTTGGCATTCGGCATGCATCGACTTTGACCTGGATCCACATCGACACGCCTCGACATGGATCAACCCGCCGCGCCGATCCCCCTCCTTCCCTCAGGCAGTGCGCTTCCATGTACGACGTCGACATGATTGTCATCGGCAGCGGCCCCTCCGGCCGGCGCGCCGCCGTGCAGGCCGCCAAGATCGGCAAATCGGTCCTGGTGATCGAGAAGGGGCGGCGGGTCGGCGGGGTCTCGGTGCATACCGGCACCATCCCCTCCAAGACGCTGCGCGAGACGGTGCTGAACCTTTCCGGCTGGCGCGAGCGCGGCTTTTACGGCCGGGGCTACCGGGTGAAGCAGGAGATCGGCGCGGCGGACCTCATGACGCGCCTGCACAAGACGCTCGACCACGAGGTCGAGGTGCTCGAACATCAGTTCAGCCGCAACGGGGTGAGGACGGCGCGCGGCGAGGCCCGCTTCGTCGACCCGCACCGCATCGAGATCACCGCGGAAAGCGGCGAGGTCTCCAGCGTCACCGGCGCCTATGTGCTGATCGCCTGCGGCACGCGGCCCTTCCGGCCGGACTATGTGCCCTTCAACGGCATGACCGTGTTCGACAGCGACGAGATCGTCGACCTGCCGCGCCTGCCGCGCAGCCTCGCGGTGATCGGCGCCGGGGTCATCGGGGTCGAATACGCCACCATCTTCAGCGCGCTCGACGTCGCGGTGACGCTGATCGAGCCGCGCGCGAGCTTTCTCGACTTCATCGACAAGGAGCTGATG
The DNA here is from genome assembly GCA_023414975.1 of Pseudomonadota bacterium. Lineage (GTDB taxonomy): Bacteria > Pseudomonadota > Alphaproteobacteria > Rhizobiales > Xanthobacteraceae > Ancylobacter. The sequence continues at coordinate 7,354 of JAEZMI010000228.1, forward strand.
GAGGAATTCGTGCACGAGCTGCGCGACCGCAATGTCGGGCTGCGGCTCGGCGCGGCGGTGACCTCCATCGAGCTGGGCGCGGAGGACCGGCCGGTCTGCCGGCTGGCGGACGGACGCCCGGTGGCGTCCGACATGCTGCTCTTCGCCGCCGGGCGCGTCGGCGCGACCGACCGGCTGAACCTCGGCGCGGCCGGCCTCTCGGTCGATCACCGCGGGCGCGTGACGGTGGAGCCGAAGACGCTGCAGACCAGCGTGCCGCACATCTATGCCGCCGGCGACGTGATCGGTTTCCCGAGCCTTGCCTCCACCTCCATGGAGCAGGGGCGCCTCGCCGCCTGCCACGCCTTCGGGCTGGCGCCGCCGCCCCCGCCCGAGTTCTTTCCCTACGGCATCTACGCGGTGCCGGAGATCTCCACCGTCGGCATGAGCGAGGAAGAGGTGCGCCGGCGCGCGATTCCCTATGAATGCGGCATCGCCCGCTTCCGCGAGACCTCGCGCGGCCACATCATGGGGCTGAACAGCGGGATGATGAAGATGATCTTCTCGACCAAGACCCGCCGCCTGCTCGGCGTGCACATCGTCGGCGAGGGGGCGACCGAGCTCATCCATATCGGCCAGGCGGTGCTGAACCTGAAGGGCACGATCGACTACTTCATCGAGAACACCTTCAACTACCCGCCGCTCGCCGAAGCCTACAAGATCGCCGGGCTAGACGCCTGGAACCGCATGCCGAAGGCGTGAGGGGGCCTAAAGACGGGTGACGTCGAGGCGACGCAGCAGATCCTCCGCCGCGAATTCGCCGGTGATGACGGCGACGAATTGATCGGCAAGCGCTGGATCGTCTTCATTTTTCAGCGCCAACCCGTTCAACGCGAAGAAGGCGAGCATGGAGAACCATGCCGCGCGCTTGTTTCCCTGTTCGAACGGGTGATTGCGGGCAATTGCCAGCGCGAGATGCAGGCCAAGCGCGGCTGGATCATCCTCGGCGCCATAATGCCAACGCTGGCGGGGCGCCATCACCGCGGATTCCAATAGGCCCTGGTCGCGCAGGAGATACGGTTCGCCGGTGTCCTCGACGACCGCACGGGCAATGTCCTCGACCTGTGCGATCTCAAGCCAGAGCCGCGCCGGCGGCATTATTCAGCCAGGCGCGCGGCCACCTTCTGCCACCGCTTGAGCGCGGCTTTGGTGAAGGCCTTGGCGTCGAAGTCCCGGCCGGGTTCAACCTTATAGTCGATGCCGCCCTCGCGCAGCGCGGCGTTGGTGCGAGCGAAACCTTCAACCGCATCGTCTTCCCGCGCGCGCCGGTCTTCCTCGGCGGTCGGGCCGGCTTGGGTCAAGCGAAGGTCACGAGCGGTGGTCATGCAACCAATATAGCGAGGGCCCGGCTTTCCGCCTACCCCACCAGCCGCGTCGCGGCCGTCAGGGTGTTCTGCAGGAGGCAGGCGATGGTCATGGGGCCGACGCCACCGGGGACCGGGGTGATGGCGCCGGCGATGCCCTGCGCTTCATCGAAGGCCACGTCGCCGACGAGGCGGGTGCCGCCGCCGGGCTTCCCGACGCGGTTGATGCCGACATCGATCACGGTGGCGCCCGGCTTGATCCAGCTGCCGCGGATCATCTCCGGCCGGCCGACGGCGCCGACGAGAATGTCCGCGCGGCGGCACACATCCGGCAGGTCGCGGGTGCGCGAATGGGCGACGGTGACGGTGCAGTCCTCGCGCAGGAGAAGCTGGGCGAGCGGCTTGCCGACGATGTTGGAGCGCCCGACCACCACGGCTTCCAGCCCCGCGAGGCTGCCGAGCTGGTCCTTCAGCAGCATGACGCAGCCGAGCGGCGTGCAGGGCACCAGCGCATCGAGCCCGACGGCGAGGCGGCCCGCATTCACCACATGGAAGCCGTCGACATCCTTGGCCGGGTCGATGGTGGCCAGCACCGCCTGCGCATCGAGGGGGGCGGGCAGGGGCAGTTGCACGAGAATGCCGTGCACGGCGGCGTCCGCGTTGAGCTGGCGCACCAGTGCGAGCAGGGTCTCCTGCGAGGTGTCGGCGGGAAGCCGGTGCTCGAACGAGGCCATGCCGGCCTCGATCGTCTGCTTGCCCTTGTTGCGGACATAGACCGCGCTCGCCGGGTCGTCCCCCACCAGCACGACGGCGAGGCCCGGCCGGACGCCGGTGCGCGCCTCGAAGGCGGCGACATCGGCGGCGACACGGCCGCGCAGGGCTTCGGCAAAGGCCTTGCCGTCGATCAGGCGGGTCTCGACCATGGGGGCTCCTGCACGGTTGAATGGCCAGTGTCTGCGTCCTTCGAGGCGCGCTGACGCGCGCGCCTCAGGATGATGAGCCGTGAGGCTCCGTCGTGCCGAGGAGCGGGGCAAGGCCCCGCGTCTCGAAACACGCACGCAACCTCAGTCGCGCAATCTTCAGTCGCGCAATCTTCAGTCGCGAAAGACCACGGTCTTGTGGCCGTTGACCAGGACGCGGTCATCGAGGTGCCAGGCGAGCGCGCGGGCGAGCACGCGGCGCTCGATGTCGCGGCCCTTGCGCACGAGATCCTCGGCCGAGTCCTGATGGGAGATGCGCTCCACATCCTGCTCGATGATCGGGCCCTCGTCGAGATCGGAGGTCACGTAATGGGCGGTGGCCCCGATCAGCTTCACGCCGCGCACATGGGCCTGATGATAAGGCTTGGCGCCCTTGAAGCCCGGCAGGAAGGAATGGTGGATGTTGATGCAGCGGCCCGACAGCTTCGCCGACAGGCCGTCCGAGAGCACCTGCATGTAGCGGGCGAGCACGGCGAGCTCGGCGCCCGACTTCTGGAACAGGTCCCAGAGCTGGGCCTCCTGCTCCATCTTGGTTTCCTTGGTGATCGGCAGGTGGTGGAAGGGGATGCCGTCGAAGTCGAGATGCGCGTAGGTCTCGCGCGGGTAGTTGGCGATGATGCCGACGATGTCCATCGGGATTTCGCCGATCCGCCAGCGATAGAGCAGGTCCGCGAGGCAATGGTCGAAGCGCGAGACCAGCAGCATCACCTTGCGCTTGCCGCCGCGCGGGCGGATGCGCCAGGCAAAGCTGAAGCTCTGCGCCACGGCCTCGAACTCGGCCCGCAGCATTTCCAGCGCGCCGGCGGCGGCGGAGAACATGACGCGCATGAAGAAGCGGCCGCTCTCCGTGTCGTCGAATTGCTGCGCTTCCAGGATGTTGCCGCCGCGCTCGAACAGGAAGGTGGCGACGGCTGCCACGATGCCCGGCCGGTCGGGGCAGGAAAGGGTGAGGACGTATGTCTCTTTCGCGTCGGTCATGGATACTCTCGTCGCAGGGCCCGCGGCACGGCGGCGCGCTCGGCGGGTTTTTAGGGGAGAAGCGGTGCTCAGGGAAGCGCGCCCCGCGCCGCGTTCAACCTCGGACATCGAGGGCGAGGCCATGCTCGGCGCCGGACGCGACGAGGAAGCGGCAGAAGGCGGCGAGATAGGAGCGCAGCACCAGCAGCCGGAAGGCCTGCGGCCCGGTGCGCCAGAGCGTGACGCCGATATGGGCGAGCACGGTGGTCGCCGCATCGCCTTCGCGGAACACGCCGGCGTCGAGATCGATCAGCGCGCCCTTTGACAGCAGCCATTCCGCCCGCGGGCCGGCAAGGTCGAGCACCATGTAGCCGTCCGACTGTTCGGTGACGGCGGCGAGCGGACCGGCGACCTCGCGCAGGCGCGCGGCCAGCGCGGCATACTCGGCGAGTGCCATCCAGCGGCCGGGGCCCATGCCGATGAAGGCGGGCGCGCCGCCGCTGACGCGCGGCGCGTC
>JAEZMI010000291.1 GCA_023414975.1 Pseudomonadota bacterium
CCTTGAGCTCCAGCACCTGGCCGAGCAAAACCAGGACGACGATGACGGCCGCCGCCTCGAAATAAACGCCGACAGCCCCGCCCGCTCCACGGAAGCCCTCCGGGAACACGCCGGGGGCAACGGTCGCCACGATGCTGTACAGCCACGCGACCCCGGTCCCGAGTGCGATGAGCGTGAACATGTTCAGATTGCGTGTGGTGAGCGATTGCCAGCCGCGCTCGAAGAACGGCAGGCCGGCCCACAGCACCACGGGCGTCGCCAGCGCGAGCTGCACCCAGGCGGACATGGTCGGCGGCACGAGGTGATGCAGCGCGGGGATAAGATGCGCGCCCATCTCCAGCGCGAAGATCGGCAGCGTCAGCACGAGGCCGATCCAGAACCGCCGGGTCATGTCGATCAGTTCGTGGTTCGGCCCGTCATCGAGGCTGACCAGCATCGGCTCCAGCGCCATGCCGCAGATCGGGCACGTGCCCGGACCCACCTGCACGATCTCGGGGTGCATCGGGCAGGTGAACTCGGTGCCCTCCGGCACCGGCTCGGCCTGCGCGTGCCCTTCCAGATATTTGGCGGGGTCGGCGACGAATTTGGCGCGGCAGCCATTGCAGCAGAAATAATAGGTACGCCCGCCATGCTCGGCCCGGTGCTGAGCCGAGTGCGGGTCCACATCCATGCCGCAGACCGGGTCCTTCGCCATATGGGCGTGGCCGCAGGAAGCGTGATCGTGCGTGGCGTGGTCGTGCGTGGCGTGCTTATGCGCCGCGTGGGCGCCGGGCTCATGCCCCTTGCCGCCGCAGCAGCCGCCCGCCTCGCTTGCCGTGCCGGCCCTTTCCCGGCGGTTCTGATCGGTGTCGCCCTGGGCCATCGCATCCTCCCTTGGCCGGCGCGCCGGACGCGCCGCACATACCCCATATGGGTATCGGTGACTTGCGATATATACCCCACACGGGTATATGACAAGCATGCAGAACGAGACACGCACCGCCTGCCTGAAACGTCTGAACCGCATCGAGGGACAGGTGCGCGGCCTCTCCCGCATGGTCGAGGACAACCGCTACTGCATCGACATCGTCACCCAGGTGGCGGCGGTGCGGGCGGCGCTGAAGAAGGTGGAGGAAGAAGTGCTGCGCGATCACGTCGCGCACTGCGTCGAGCACGCCATCAGCTCCGGCGACGCCGACCAGCAGCGCGCCAAGGTCTCCGAGCTGATCGAGGTTCTCGGCAAGCTGAAGGGGTGAGCGTGCCGCCGCCCGGCAAGCAGCCCGCCCCCTACCCGCCGTACAGGTCCTTGTACTGCTTGCGCAGCGCGTTCTTCTGCACCTTGCCCATGGTGTTGCGCGGCAGCTCGTCGGCGAAGAAGACGCGCTTGGGCAGCTTGTAGCGGGCGAGCCGGGCTTCCAGCCTGTGGAGCACCGCCGCCTCGCTGAGCCCGGCATCGGGGCGGGCGACCACCACCGCCGTCACCCCCTCGCCGAAATCGGGATGGGGAACCCCGATCACCGCGCTCTCGATCACGCCCTCGATGGCGTCGATCTCGCTCTCCACTTCCTTCGGGTACACATTGTAGCCGCCGGTGATGACGAGGTCCTTGCCGCGGCCGATGATCTGCACATAGCCGCGCGCGTCGATGAGGCCGAGGTCGCCGGTGACGAACCAGCCGTCATGGAACTCCGCCGCCGTCTTCTCCGGCATCCGCCAGTAGCCCTTGAAGACGTTCGGCCCCTTCACCTCGATCATGCCGATGGCGCCGGCGATCAGCTCGCGCCCGTTCTCCGGGTCCACCACGCGCACGCTCACGCCCGGCAGGGGAAGGCCCACCGTGCCGGCGCGCCGCTCGCCCACATAGGGGTTGGAGGTGTTCATACCGGTCTCGGTCATGCCGTAGCGTTCGAGAATGGCGTGGCCGGTGGCCGCCTGCCATTGGCGGTGCGTATCCGGCAGCAGCGGCGCGGAACCGGAGATGAACAGGCGCATCCCCGCCGCCGACTCGCGGGTGAGATCGGGGGATTTCAGCAGCCGCGTGTAGAAGGTCGGCACCCCCATCAGCACGCTCGCCCGCCCCATGCAGCGGATGATCAGTTCCGGGTCCAGCTTGGGCAGGAAGATCATCGAAGCGCCCGCCGCCAGCGTCACATTGGTGGCGACGAACAGGCCGTGGGTGTGGAAGATCGGCAGCGCGTGGATCAGCACGTCGTCCTGCGTGTAGTGCCAGGCCTCGACCAGCGCGCGCGCATTGGAGACGAGATTGCGCTGGGTGAGCATCGCTCCCTTGGAGCGGCCGGTCGTGCCGGAGGTGTAGAGCAGCGCCGCGAGGTCGTCGTCCCCGCGCGCCACGTCCTCGAAGCGCTCAGGCGCCGCATCCGCCGCGTCCGCGAGCGTGCCGCGACCCTCCGCATCCAGCGTCAGAAGCCGCGCGACACCCTGGAACTCGGCCACGGGCGCCAGCGCTGCCTTACGGGCGGGGTCGCAGACGAAGATCGCCGCCTGCGCGTCGCCGAGAAAATACTCGATCTCCGGCCCGGTATAGGCGGTGTTGAGCGGCAGGAACACGCCGCCCGCCCGCACCGTGCCGAGATAGGCGAAGATCGCCTCCGCGCTCTTTTCCACCTGCAGCGCCACCCGGTCGCCCGGCCTGAGGCCGAGCGCGACCAGCGCATTGGCATATTGCGCCGAGCGCCGTTCGAGATCGCCATAGGTGAAGACGCGCCCCTGCACCGTCTCCAGAAAGGGGCGGGTGAGGTCGGGCTGGCCGGTGCGGATGAGGTCGAAGAGCGGATTGGTCACGGATGGGCCTTCCTCGTCCAGCCTCATGGTCCAGCCTCGTGGTCCAGCCTCATGGCGCGGTCAGGCCGAGCGATTCGACATAGCCGCGGTTGATTGTAGCGTTAGCGAATTTGGCGTTCTCGATATAGGCGTCGAGCGTGGCTTTCACCTGATCGCGCGAGGGCCTGGGCATGGTGTCCCACCGCTCGCGCGGCGCGGAACCGAAGGCGGCGATGGCGTCCCAGCCCTCGGGCTTGGTGATGGAAACGACGGTCGAGCGGGAATCGAGGTTCTTGAACGTCCAGAAGCTCCAGCCGATGCCGAAGCGCTCATTCATCGCCCGGTACTTGGCGTTCCATTCGTCGGTCAGTTCCCCGGTCTCGCCGAGAAAGATCGGCACGCCCCAGCGATTGGCGAAGTTGACATAGTCCTGCACCTCGCGCCGCTCCGGGCTCGCCCAGAACTTGTGGTAGGTATAGGCGAGGTTGTCGTCGAAGGGCGGGCCGAACACGCCGAAATTCGTGCTCCACTGCGCGGCCGCGAGGATGATCGGGTGGTTCGGATCGACCTCGCGAATGGCGGCGGCGATCCGCTGGTACAGCGGTTCGAGGCGCGGGTTGAGATAATCCGTATCGTGATAGGGCGAGATCGGCTCGTTGAGCAGGTCATAGGCCAGCACCGCCGTCTCGTCCCGGTAGCGCGCGGCGATGGCGCGCCAGAGCGTGATGGTGCGGCGCTGGAATTCCGGCACGTAGAAGGTCAGCGGGTAGCCGACGCCGTCATCGTGGTTCACGCCGGTCTGCCCGCCCGGCGCGGCGTGAATGTCGAGAATGACCTTGATGTCATGCGCCTTGGCCCAGCCGATGGCCCGGTCGATCAGCGCCCAGCCCTCGCCCGCGGGGTCGACTTTCGCGGGATCGGCGGGATCGAGGAAGAACTTCCAGTGCAGGGGAATGCGCACGGTGGTGAAGCCCGCCGCCTGCATGAAGGCGAGGTCCGGCTCCTGGATGTAGACCTCGCGGAACTGCTTCCAGAAACGCGCCGCCTCTTCCGGTCCCGCGAGATAGGCGATCACGTCCTCGATCTCGCGCGGCGAGCGGTGGACCTTGAACTTGAACATGTAGCCTTCCGGCAGCAGCCAGTTGCCGAAGCTCATGCCGCGCACCGGGAAGGTCGTCCCGTCAGGCCGCACGAAGCGCGTGCCCTCGGCGCGGATGAAGCCGGGGGCGGGCGCGGGGGCGGCGGTGAGCGCTGCCGGCTGCGTACCCGCTCCGGCCGCGGCCGGGGCTGTGCCGACACCCGCGGCGTCCTGCGCCCGCGCGGCGCCGGCCAGCATCAGCGCGGCGACCCCCGCGAGCGCGACGCCCGCGCGAGGACGAGCGGCCGGACAGGTTCTGAGACGGGAAAACGCGGTTGAGACCATGCGAGCGGAAACCGATGCCTGCTGCCGAGGCCGGCAACCTAGTCAAGCCGCCGCGCGCGGGCAATGGCGCGCTGAGCGGAGTGCCGGCCGCCCACCCTCGACAACGTCATGGCCGTTCCCGGACGCGATCCGGGGATCGGCCGGGCATCCACGACTTGCCAGCCGACACCTGCGTCAAAGTCGTGGATCCCCGGGCCAAGCCCGGGGATGACAGCGCACCGGTTGTTGTCGTGTAGCCATGTCCGGCCGCCTCCACCATGAACGGCGTCATCACTATGAATGACGTCATCACCATGAACGACGTCATGGCCGGGCCCGGCCCGGCCATCCACGACTTCCTCGTTGCGCCCGCCCGCGGCGCCCCCCGCCCAAGGGCACATGGACACCCGCGCCGTGCCACGCTAAGCGAGGACGTCTCATAGCCCCGGCTTTTCCCGCACATGTCGCTTCAGCAGGCCGCCCTCTTCGCCCTTGCCGTCCTCGTTCTCGTGCTGTTCGCCCAGCGCGGGCGCGTGCAGCCCTTCCTGGCGCTGACGCTGACCGCCATCGGCTTCGGCTATGCGGCCGGCATGTCCACCAGCCATGTGGCGAAGGCCTTCAGCCTCGGCTTCGGCCAGAGCCTCAACGCGCTCGGCCTCATCCTCGT
>JAEZMI010000302.1 GCA_023414975.1 Pseudomonadota bacterium
ACCATGCCCCGCTCGCCGCGGCGGTCACGGGCTGCATCATCGGCCTCGGCCCGGAGGGTTACCCGGCCGCGGTCGAGGCGCTGATAAGGCATATCCGCGCCCGCTGACGCACGGGCCACCCGCGCCGGGAGGACCGCGGGGCGAGCGCGCCCGCAAGGCGGTGGCGGCCGCTGCATGACACCCCCTGCATGGCAAAGCCCCTGCATGTCGCGCGCCTGCGTGGCAGACGCATACATGGAACGACTCCCGGCGGTGGCGCCTTAATGGTCAGCATCACCGCCGGAGGCCGGCCATGTTCACCGCTCGATTCTCCCCCGCTAAAGCCATCTCCCCCGCCCGTTGCCCCGGCGCGCGCCCCACGGTGCGTCCATGAGCCCGCGCGCGACCTGGAAGGGGTTTCTCAAACTCGACGAGCTGGTCTGCGGCGTCGGCCTCTACACGGCGGTGTCGTCCACCGAGCGCGTCAGCCTCAACATGGTCAACCGCAAGACCGGCCATCGCCTGCGGCGCCGCTTCATCGACCCGGAAACGGAAGAGACGGTGGAGCGCGACGATCAGGTGAAGGGCTATGAGGTGGCCTCCGGCGAGTACATCGTGCTGGAGCCGGAGGAAGTCGCCGAGGTCGTGCCGCAGGGCGACAAGACGCTCGCCATCGAAACCTTCCTGCCCTGCGCGCAGGTCGACGACCTCTATTTCGACAAGCCCTATTATGTCCGCCCGGCCGACGAGGCCTCCGAGCCGACCTTCGCCGTCATCCGCGAAGGGCTGCGCCGGCGCAAGGTGGTGGCGCTCGCCAGCGCCGTGCTGTTCCGCCGCCCGCGCACCGTGCTGATCCGCGCCTATGACGACGGCATCATCGCCACCATGCTGAACCATGATTACGAGGTGCGCTCGGCAGAGGACGCCTTCGCCGACATCAAGGAGATCAAGATCGAGGGCGAAATGCTCGACCTTGCCCGGCACATCATCGCCACCAAGGCCGGCACCTTCCGGCCGGACACCTTCCACGACGCCTATGAGGCTGCGCTTGCCGAGCTGGTGCGCGCCAAGATGGAGGGCCGCCCCATCAAGGCGCCGAAGGCCCCGCCCAAGGGCAAGGTGGTGGACCTCATGGAGGCACTGCGCCAGAGCGCGGGCATGGGCAAGGCAACTGGCAAGGCAACCGGCAAGGCGGGCGGAAGCGACGCGGCGGCGGAAGCCCCCGCCAAAAAGTCCACCCGGAAGACGGCAAAGACCGGCGGAAAGAGCGCCGCCAAGACCGCCCCCAAGACCGCCGCCAAGACCGCCGCCAAAACCGGCACGGCCGCCCGGCGCCGTGCCGCCGCCACCACGCGCAAGGCGGGTTGACGCGCCATGGCCCTCGACACCTACCGCGCCAAGCGCGACTTCTCCATCACCGCCGAACCGAAAGGCGAGAAGGGGGCCGGCAAAAAGCGGGCTGGCAACAGCACCCGCGAGAAGGCGCCGCAGGAAGGCCACGCCTATCTCATCCAGAAGCACGCCGCCCGTCGCCTTCATTACGATTTGCGGCTCGAAATGGACGGTGTCCTCAAGAGCTGGGCGGTCACGCGCGGTCCCAGCCTGGTGCCGGGCGAAAAGCGCCTCGCCGTGCATGTGGAGGACCACCCGCTCGACTATGGCAGCTTCGAGGGCACGATCCCGAAAGGCCAGTATGGCGGCGGCACGGTGATGCTGTGGGACACGGGAAGCTGGATTCCCAAGGGCGATCCGCGCAAGGGTTACAGGAAGGGCCATCTCGACTTCGAGCTGCGCGGCGAAAAACTCTCCGGTCACTGGCATCTCGTGCGCATGCCGAAGCGGCGCGGCGAGAAGCAGGAAAGCTGGCTGCTCATCAAGGCCGAGGACGCCGTGGCCCGCACCGAGGACGCGCCGGACATTCTGGAAGAGGCCCCCGACTCGGTGAAGACCGGCCGCACGCTGGACGAGATCACTGAGGGCGCGTCGGCGCATGAGGACAGAAAGGGCGCCAACGGGGCGGGCAAGGCCGCACGGACCGCCGCACGGGCCGCCGCACAGGCCGCCGAAGGGGCCGCCACTGGGACCGCCAAAGGCACCACCACCCCGCAACCCGCTTCCAAAGCGCCCGCTTCCCGATCCCGCGCCGGAAAGGCGGGACCGGACCCGCTGCCGGATTTCGTGGAGCCGGAGCTGGCGACGCTGGTGGCGAAGGCGCCGGCGAGCGCGGGCTGGATTCACGAAATCAAGTTCGACGGCTACCGGCTCCAGGCGCGGATCGACCACGGCGCCGCCGGCAAGGGCCGCCTGCGCCTGCTCACCCGTTCCGGCCTCGACTGGACCGAACGCTTCGGCACCACCCTCGCCGACGCCCTGCTGGCGCTGCCGGCGACATCCGCGCTCATCGACGGCGAACTGGTGGTGGAAACGTCCTCCGGCGCCTCCCATTTCGCCGCGCTTCAGGAGGATCTGTCGGAGGGCCGCCACGACCGTTTCGTCTTCTACGCCTTTGACCTGCTGCATCTCGACGGCCGCGACCTCACGGGCGAGAAACTGCTCGCCCGCAAGGAGGCGCTGGCGACGCTGTTCAACGGGGCCGGAGGCCCGCTGCGCTACAGCGAGCATTTCGAGGTGGATGGCGCCACCATGCTGCGCCATGCCTGCCGGCTCAGCCTCGAAGGGCTGGTGTCGAAGCGCGCGCAATCGACCTACCGTTCCGGGCGCGGCAAGGACTGGGTGAAGTCCAAATGCGCGCATCGGCAGGAATTCGTCATCGGCGGCTTCGTCGATTCCACCGCCACCCCGCACGCCATCGGCTCGCTGGTGCTGGGGGTGAACGAGGACGGCAAGCTGCGCCATGTCGGCCGCGTCGGCACCGGCTTCTCCCGGCGCGTGGCCACGGAGCTCTACCGCGACCTTTCCGCCATCGCCCGCGAGCGCAGCCCCTTCGCCGACAAGCTCACGGCGGAAGCCCGGCGCGGCGTCACCTTCGTCAAGCCGGAGTGTGTCGCCGAGGTCGAGTTCCGCGGCTGGACCGGCGATCACAATCTGCGCCACGCCGCCTTCCGCGGGCTGCGGGAGGACAAGCCGGCGCGCGAGATCGTCCGGGAGGAACCGGCGCGCGCGTCGTCGCACACATTGCACTCATCGTCCACCACACTGCACTCACCGGCCATTGGCAAAAATGCCGTGAAGCTCACCCATCCGGACCGCATCTACTGGCCGGAAGACGGCATCACCAAGCAGGGTCTGGCCGATTATTACGGCGAGGTGTGGCGTTTCATGGCGCCCCACATCGTCGCCCGCCCGCTCGCCCTGCTGCGCTGTCCTGATGGAATTTCAAAGGCTTGCTTCTTCCAGAAGCACAGCTGGCGCGGCATGAACAAGGCGATCCGGGTCGCGAAGGACACCGATGGCGAGGAAATGCTCTTCATCGACGACCGCGACGGCCTCATGGCTCTGGTGCAAGCCGGCGCCCTGGAAATCCACCCCTGGGGCGCCCCCCTCGACAAGCTGGAAACCCCCGACACCCTCATCTTCGACCTAGACCCCGCCAACAACCTAGAGTGGGGTGATGTTGTGGCGGGCGCGCGGGAGGTGCGCGAAAGGCTTCAGGCGGACGGGCTCCCAAGCTTCGTAAAAACATCTGGTGGCAAAGGGTTACACGTTGTCGTCCCGCTCACGCCGAAGGCCGGCTGGGACGAGGTGAAGGGATACGCCAAGGGCATCGCCGCAACCATGGCGGGTGACAATCCCGACCGTTACATCGCCGTGGCCACCAAATCGAAGCGCGAGGGGCGCATCTTCGTCGACTATCTGCGCAACGGCCGCGGCGCCACCGCCATCGCCCCATATTGCACGCGTGCACGCTCAGGCGCCGGCGTCGCCATGCCCATCGCCTGGGAGGAGCTCGACAGCCTCACGGGCGGGTCGCATTACACGCTGGAGAACGCCCCGACCCGGCTCGCCCATCTCGACCGCGACCCCTGGCAGGATTTCCGCGCCAGCGCCGCCCCGCTACCCTCCGCGCCCCGGCGCGGGCGTTCGCGTCGCTGACGGGTAAGCCCATGTCGGAACTGGATTTTCTCCGCCTAAAGCCTGCGGATGTCGAGGCATTGTTGCGTCTTTTGATGGCGGCGGCCTGCGGCATGCTCATCGGCATCAACCGCGATCTCCGCGGCAAACCGACGGGCATGCGCACGCTCGGCCTCGTCTGCATGGGCGCCGCGCTGATCGCACTGACCGCCGTGCGGGTGGAGGGCATGGCCGGCCACCCCGACGCGATGAGCCGCGTGGTTCAGGGCATCGTGCAGGGCGTGATGACCGGCATAGGCTTTCTCGGCGCGGGCGTGGTGCTGCGCAACTACCGTCATCTGGAAATTCACGGCCTCACCACCGCCGCGACGGTCTGGGTCACGGCCGCGCTCGGCGTCGCCTGCGCCCTCGCCACCTGGCACCTCATCATCCTCGCTCTGGTGGTGACGCTGGTCTTGCTGGCGGTGGTGCTTCCGCTGGAACGGGCGCTGGAAGCAAAAGCAAACATCCAGCGGAAGAAGGGGGACCCGCCCCCGAACCGGGAGACGTCGGACCTGCAATAGCCCGCTCTCCCACACCATTCGCCAACTATCTGCGCGGGCGGGAGGACTTCTCAGAGGCGAGGCTTTTCTTGAGCGCGTCCATGATGTTGACGACGTTGGTCGGCGCCTCCGGCTCCTCCTTGCCCCGGCGCGGCGCGGAGCGGCGACGGTTCTTTTTCTTTGAGGCGATCAGCGCCTTCAGGTTGTCCTGCAGCGGGTCATGGACGAGGCTGGCGTCCCAGTCGCGCGTGCGCTTGTCGATGAGCTTGGCGACGAGATCGACCAGCGGCGCCTCCGGCTGGGCGTCGATGTCGTCGAAATAGCCTTCGGGCGGGCGCACCTCCTCGGCGTAATGCAGCGTCCACAACACGATGCCCCGCCCGCGCGGCTCCAGCATCACCGGGCGCTCGCGCCGGTAGAGCACGAGGCGGGCGATGCCGACCGTTCCCGTCGCCGCCATGGCTTCGCGGATCACGGCGAAGGCCTCCTCGCCGACCGGATCGTCCGGCATCAGGAAATGCGGCTTGTCGTACCAGAGCCATTGCACGCTGTCGGCCGGAACGAACGTCTCGATGTCGATGGTACGCGTGCTCTCCAGCGCCACGGCGGCGAGTTCCTCGTCATCGAGGATCACGAATTCGCCCGGCCCGCGCTCATAACCGCGCGCCTGATCGTCCTCATCAACCGGCTTGCCGGTCGCGTCATCGATATAGATGCCTTCGACCCGGTTGCCCGTGGCGCGGTTCAGCGTGTGAAAGCGCACCTTCTCGGACTCGGAGGTGGCGCTCATCATCGTCACCGGGCAGGTAACGAGCGAGAGTTTCAGATAGCCCTTCCAGAAACTGCGCTGCGCCATGAACCGGCCCTTTGACCCCGCCCTTCGCCGGGCTCAACGTACCGCGCGCCCCGGCGGTTCCTCATCACGCGCGCGGCCAATGTGACAAGCAGTTGACAGCCCCTTATGCTCAGTCCTAGCATAAGCCCATCTGCCGGGCGGTTGGCCCGGTCTTCTTTGGCCCTAGTTATACTCAAATCGAGCATAAGGGAGGACGCGATGCTGGACGTGACCGCCGCCCGCGCCGACACCGGTTTCAGCGCCGCCGCCCGCGCGGCAGAGCCGACCCCCGGCCTGCCGCTGCCGCATCTCTATGCGCGCGTCGCCAAGCACATCACACCCGCCGAGTGGCCGCTCATCGCCCATGAGGTCGCCGCCATCGAGCGGCTGAAGCGCGAGAAGAACGCGGTCATCCTGGGCCACAACTATCAGGCGCCGGAAATCTTCAACACGGTGGCCGACATTGTTGGCGACAGTCTCGCCCTCGCCCGCGAGGCGGTGACGGTGGAAGCCGACGTCATCGTCATGGCCGGCGTTCACTTCATGGCCGAGACCGCCAAGCTTCTGAACCCCTCGAAGACCGTGCTGATGCCCGACATGGCCGCCGGCTGCTCGCTCGCCGAGAGCATCACGGCCGAGGATATCCGCCTGCTGCGCAAGCATTATCCGGGCGTGCCGGTCGTCACCTATGTCAACACCTCCGCCGAGGTGAAGGCCGAGAGCGATTATTGCTGCACCTCGGGCAATGCCGTGAAGGTGGTGCGCGCGGTGGCGAAGGAATGGGGCGTCAAACGCATTCTCATGCTGCCCGACGAGTATCTGGCGCAAAACGTCCAGAAGGAAGTTCCCGAACTGGAACTCATCGCCTGGAAGGGCCATTGCGAGGTGCATGAGCGGTTCACTCCACAGGACATTCGCGACCTGCGCGAGGCCCATCCCGGCGTCATCGTGCTCGCCCACCCCGAATGCCCGCCCGAGGTGGTGGCGGAGGCCGACTACGCCGGTTCCACCGCCGGCATGGCGGATTACGTGCGCGACGAGAAGCCCGCCCGCGTCGTGCTCATCACCGAGTGCTCGATGGCCGACAATGTCGCGGTGAACCACCCGGACGTCGAGTTCGTGCGGCCCTGCAATCTGTGCCCGCATATGCGCCGCATCACCCTGCCGGCGATCCGCCGTGCGCTGGAGACGATGGGCCCGCAGGTGGAGATCGACCCCTCCATCGCCGCCCGCGCCCGCGCGGCGGTGGAACGCATGCTCGCCATTCGTTGAGCCCTCACGCCGAACCCCGCTCGGGAGTGCCTCTTGTGAGCCATTCGCCTGACACCATCGTCGTGGTCGGCGCCGGCGTCGCCGGCCTTGCCACCGCTCTGCGTCTCGCGCCGCTTCCGGTCACGCTGGTCACCGCCGCCCCGCTGGGCGCGGAAGCCGCCACCGGCTGGGCGCAGGGCGGCATCGCCGCCGCCATGGGCGAGGACGACCGGCCGGACTTCCACGCCATCGACACGCTGACCGCCGGCGCCGGGCTCTCGGAGCCGCATGTGGCGCGCCGCGTGGC
>JAEZMI010000321.1 GCA_023414975.1 Pseudomonadota bacterium
GCCTCGGCACGCCCGAGGCGATGGCGCGGGCCGCCGCCGCGAGCGGCCACGCGCTGCTGAAGCTGAAGCTCGGCGCGGAAGGCGACGGCGCCCGCCTTGCCGCCATCCGCCGGGCGGTGCCGGCGGCGCGCCTCATCGTCGATGCCAATGAAGGCTGGACCCCCGGCAACCTCGCCGCCAACCTCGCCGCCTGCGCGCAGGCGGGCGTCGAGCTGGTCGAGCAGCCCCTGCCCGCGGCCAGCGATGCCCTGCTCGCCACCATCCCGCGCCCGGTGCCGGTCTGTGCCGACGAGAGCGCGCACGGGCTCGACACGCTGCCCGACCTCATCGGCCGCTATGACGCGCTGAACATCAAGCTCGACAAGACCGGCGGCCTGACCGAGGCGCTGGCCCTCGCCCGCGCGGCGAAAGGCCACGGCCTGTCCGTCATGGTCGGCTGCATGGTCGCGAGTTCGCTGTCCATGGCCCCCGCGCTGCTGCTGGCGGGGCTGGCGGATGTCGTCGATCTCGACGGGCCGCTGCTGCTGGAGAAGGACCGCGCGCCGGGCCTCGTCTATGAGGGCAGCCGGGTCTTTCCGGCCTCGCCCGCGCTCTGGGGCTGAAAGGCGCGGCGCAAAGGTTCACGGCCGGGGCAGGCGCGCCGCTATCGCCGCGCCGATCCCCGCCAGCAGCGCCGAGGCCAGAAAGGCCTGGCCGCCGAAAGCCTGCCAGAGCGGGCCGGCGGCGAGCGTCGCCAGCGCCATGGCGATCGTCGTCGCCCAGGCCGCCAGCGCCTGCACGGCGGCCCCGCGCCCCTCCGGCGCGTGGCGCGCGACCATCTCGACCGTGCCGAGATAGGTGCAGCCAAAGGTCGCCGCGTGCAGCATCTGGAGCGCGGGCAGCAGTTCATCGGGCGCGCCCATGCCCATCGCGCCGAACCGGACGACGCCCGCGAGCCCGCCGATCAGCAGCAGCTTCTCCGGCCCGAGCCGCCCCGTCACCCGCGTGCCGGCGCGAAACAGCGCCACCTCGGCGATGACGCCGATGGACCACATCATCCCCACGGCCGAATCCGAGAGCCCCGCCCCCCGCCACGCGATCGAGGCGAAGGCGTAGAGCGTGGCATGGGAGGCCTGCACCAGCGCCGCCGCGCCGATGGCGAGCCCCAGCGCCGGCGAGACGCGGGGAAAGCCCGTGCGCGCGGAGCGCGGCGGCAGCTTCGCTTCCGTCAGCGTCAGCGCCGCGAGGGCGGCGACGAGGCTGCCGGCGACGATCAGCCAGACCGTGGCGTCCGTCGGCAGATGCGGCAGCAGGAAGCCGCCGGCGAAATTGCCGGCGATGAAGGCGAGCGAGCCCCAGAGCCGCACGCGGCCGTAATCGATCAGCCCCTCCGCCCGCCGCGCCACCGCATAGGCGTCGAGCACCGGCTGGCTCGGCTGCCAGAAGGAGGCGGCAATGGCGAGCGCGATGAGCAGCAACGGGGTGGAGGGCGCGAGCGCCACCCCGCAAAAGGCCAGCGCCGTCATCAGCCCATAGACCACGAGCGTCGCGCGCGGGCGCCCGCTGCGGTCCGCCACCAGCCCGCCCAGCGGCATGGTGAAGAGGCGGATGCCGAACGGCACGGCAAGCGTCAGCGCGATCAGCCCCGCGTCGAAGCCGCGTCCCTGCAGCCAGATCGGAAAGAAAGGGATGTAGACGCCGATGCCGAAGAAAAGCCCGGCATAGGCGATGGGAACGGCGATGCGGGGGGCGAGGACAAGCACGCGCGTGACTCGGGGAAAAGGCGACGGCGCCTCGATAGCAGGCCCGCCCGGCGCTTACGAGCCGCTCCCGGCTTCACCACCACGCGTGGAAATGGTGCACCGGCCCGTGGCCCTGGCCGATGGCGAGGTCGTCCGCCCGGCCGATGGCGGCGGTGAGATACGCCTTCGCCCCCTCCACCGCCTCGCGCAGCGAACACCCCTTGGCGAGATGCGCGGTGATGGCGGAGGACAGGGTGCAGCCGGTGCCATGGGTGTTGCGCGTGGCGACGCGCGGCGCGCCGAATTCGACGAAGCCGTCGGCGTCGAGCAGCACGTCGACGCTCTCCGGCCCCTCGCCATGGCCGCCCTTGATGAGCACGGCGCGCGGGCCCATGGCGAGCAGCGTCTGCGCCTGCGCCCGCACCTCGCTCTGCACCGTCGCCATCGGCGCGCCGAGCAGCGCGGCCGCTTCCGGGAGATTGGGCGTGATGAGCAGCGCGCGCGGCAGCAGCATCTGGCGCAGGCTGTCGATCGCCTCCGGCACCAGCAGCCGGTCGCCCGAGGCGGCGATCATCACCGGATCGACCACCACCTTGTCCTGCCCGTGCCGCTCCAGCCCGGCCGCCACCGCCTCGATCACCTCGGGCCGCGACAGCATGCCGATCTTCACCGCGTTCACCGCGAGGTCGGCGAACACCGCGTCGATCTGCGCGCCGAGAAAATCCACCGGCACGTCATGGATGGCGGTGACGCCGCGCGTGTTCTGCGCGGTGAGCGCGGTGACGACGCTGGCGCCATAGACGCCGAGCGCGGAAAAGGTCTTGAGGTCGGCCTGTATCCCGGCCCCGCCGCCGGAATCGGAGCCGGCAATGGTGACGGCGATGGCTGTGCTCGGCGCTGCTGCTGGCGTCATTCTCGCGCTTCCTCCGCCGGACGGCGCACGCGGCGGCCCGCCCCGCGACCGGGGCGCGCGACCCGTTTCCTCCGCCGGCATGACCCGGATCAGGTTCGTGGGTTGGCTCGTCGCCTCTCAGCCCTCCGGGCACCCCAACGGTTCGTGTCGTCCCCGGCAGATAGGCGATGGCGCAGTTCGGTGCAAGCGCGGTCCCCAGGGTTGCGCGCCTTGCGGGCTTCTGATCCTCTGCGCCATCGCCTGAACCGCCGGATAGCCGCCATGGTCCCCTTCTTCGTGCAGATCAAATGCCAGCTCGGACGCTCCTACGAGGTCGCCAACGCCCTCGCCGATGCGGAGATCGCCTCCGAGATCTACTCCACCGCGGGCGAGTTCGACCTCTTGGTGAAGTTCTACGTCGCCGAGGAGACCGACATCGGCCATTTCGTGAACGAGCAGGTGCAGAAGGTCCCCGGCATCCAGGACACCCGCACCATCATCACCTTCAAGGCCTTCTGACCTAAGGCGCCGGTCCCGCCGGGGGCGTCGCCGCCGCGTCTTCCTTCGCCCGCTCGATGCCGAGCCGGCGCTCGCGCCAGATCACGAACAGCCCGGCGCCGATGACGATGGTGCCGCCCGCCACCACCATCAGCGGGGGCACCTCGGCGAACAGCACGAAGCCGAGCAGCAGCGACCACAGCATGGCCGAGTAGCTGAACGGCGCCACCACCGAGGCCGGCGCGTAGCGGTAGCTCTCGGTGAGCAGAATCTGCCCGATCCCTCCCACCAGCCCGGTGCTGACCAGCAGCGCCGCCTCCGCGGGCGTCGGCACCACCCAGCCGAAGGCCGCCGTCGCCAGCCCCGCCACCGCCGCCAGCGCCTGGAAATAGAACACGATGGAGGCCGTGGTCTCGGTCTGCGTCAGCCGCCGCACCTGGATCATCGCCCCGGCGGTGAAGCCGGCGGCGATCAGCGCCAGCAGCGCGCCGACCTTGTGGCCGGGCGTGTCGAAATCGCCGGCCATGTGCGGCCAGAGCATGATGACCACGCCCACCAGCCCGATCACCACCGCCGCCCAGCGAAAGGCCTGCACCCGCTCGCGCAGGAAGATCGCCGCGAAGATGACGGTGAGCAGCGGCGCGGTGAAGCCGATGGCGGTGGCGTCCGCCAGCGGGATCAGCGCCAGCGCGGCGAAGCCCAGCGACATGGAGCCGACGCCCACCGTGCCGCGCACGATATGGCCGATCGGGTTGGCCGTGCGGATGGCGGCGCCGATCTCGCGGCGCCAGGCGAGCAGGATCAGCAGCGGAATGAGCGCGAAGAAGGAGCGCGCGAACACCACCTCGCCGGTCGGCACATGCGCCGAGACGATGCGCACCAGCGCGGACATGATGGTGAAGAGGAAGGTCGCGCCGATCTGCAGCGCGATCCCCTTGAGCGCGTTCATGCCGCGCTTGGAGCACGAGTCCGCCGGCGCCCGCAAGCCGCGCGGTGCGACCGCGCCGACGACTTTTGCGTGAAGGCCCCCGCCGTCTCCCGGCGGCCGCTACGGGAAGGGATTCCCGCCCGCGAGCGCGATGCCGCCGAAGACGATGCCCGCCGCCAGAACGAGGCAGGCGAGCGCCGCCAGCACCGAGCCCGGCGTCGCCGGCGCCCGGTCGACGAACTGACCCGCCGGCTTGCGCCCGGTGATCATGGCGCGGATCAGATTATCCCGCCCGAACAGCGAATAAGCGATGTTGGCCGCGACATGCAGGCCGATCAGCGCCAGGAGGTACGGGTAGATCTGCTGGTGCAGCGCCGAGGCGCGGGCGATGGTCGCGTCGCTCGCCACCGGCGTCATGGGGCCGTAGACGATGATGTCGTCGCTGGTGAACAGCCCGGTGAGCGCCTGTGCGCCCACGAGGCCGATCAGGCCGAGGATTACCAGCGCCCCCACCGGGTTATGGCCGAGATAGTGCGGCGGCTTCCCCCGCAGCAGCCCGCCGACATAGCGGGCGATGGCGGCGGGGCCGCGCACGAAGCCGGAAAAGCGTGCCGTGCTGCCGCCGGCGACGCCCCAGAGAAGGCGGAATACCAGCAGCACGAGAATGCTGAGTCCGTTCCACTGGTGCCAGATGAGCCCGGCATCGCCGTAATATTTGCTGACGAAGGCGAGGCCCACCAGCGCGGCCAGCAGCCATTTGGCGAGCCGGGTCGGCAGATCCCAGGCGAGAACCGTGGCGGGCGCCGCCTCCCCTCCCGCCATGATCAGCTCTTCTTGCGGAAGCTGTCGTGGCAGGTGCCGCAGGTGCGGATCACGCCGGGGAAATTGGCCTTGAAGCTCGCCTCGTCGGTGATGGCGGCGCGCGCGGCGGTGGCGTCGGAGGCGAGCTTAGCGAACAGCCCGTCGAATTTCGCCTTGTCCTGCCAGATCGCGGGCAGCGCGCCGGTGTCGCCCGTGTCGGAGCCCGCGGGGAACAGCGCCGGCAGCTCCTTGCCGCCCTTGGCGTAAGCGTCGAGCGCCTTCTGCACGGCGGCGAGATCAAAGGCCGCATTGCCGCGCAGCATGCCGCCGACGGGCTTCGTCAGGTCGCCGAATTCCTTGAGGATCGCCTGGCGCTGCTTGATGACATCGGACTGCGCCATAACGGCGGTGCCGACGAACAGGGCGGCGATGGCGGCGGCGCAGGCCAGAAGACGACGATTCATGAAGGCTCCCCTTGAGACGGAGCCGTGACCCGGCTCCCCGACCGCACCTTAGTAAGGCTCCAGACTGTGACAATCGGCGCGCGGCCCGCCTCGCGGGGACGTGATCCCTGCCGGCCGCCAATTCACAGGCCCCGGACCACGCCGAGGCACGGGCGGGAAATCCCGCCAGGGGGCACGGGCGGGAAATCCCGCCAGGGGGCACGAACGGCAGATAAAGAGCCGTCGGGGGTTTCCCGGATTTGCCGGCGCGCCACTTCTCCTAAGGTCAAGAACCACGGGGAAAGCCGAACAGGGTCGAACCGGCCCGCCGAAAGGGAAACGCCATGGCCATCCGCACGATTCTCCTGCACGCGTCGGTCGATACCGGCTTCACGGATCGGCTCGCCTTCGCCGTCACCCTTGCCAGGCAGGCCGGGGCAACCATCCGGGCGCTCTACACGCTGCACCCCGCCGGAGTGCCGCGCGTCGGGCGCGCACTGTCGATCTATGTGAACGAGCTGGTGAACGAGGCGCGCGAGAAGGAGCCGGCGCTCCGGGCGCAGTATGAGCAGGCCCTCGCGGCCGGCGACGTCTCCGGCACGTGGGAGGTGGTGGAGGGCGATGTCACCGCGGCGCTGCGCGAGGCGGTGAACTTCGCCGATCTCACCGTGGTCAGCGAGACCCCGGAAGGCACGGTGGACGACCAGCTCGCCGCCACCCTGCCGGAGCATCTGGCGCTCGCCTGCAACGGCCCCCTTGTCGTGGTGCCGACCGGAAAGCCGGTGCCGGCGCGCGTCGGCAAGGTGATGGTGGCGTGGAAGCCGTCGCGCGAGGCCGGGCATGCCGTGCGCTTCGCCCTCCCCCTGCTCGCCGCCGCCGACCGGGTCGAGGTCGTCACCATCGCCGAGGGCGGCACGGGCGTGGAATCATCCGGCAGCCGCCTCGCCGCCTATCTGACGACCCATGGCGTGAACGCCCACCATACCCACGTGGCCGACGGCGCGGCGACCGCGGCGCTCGGGCGGGAGATCGACCGCTTCGGCGCCGACCTCGTGGTCATGGGGGCCTATAGCCGCTCGCGCTTCGCCGAGATGGTGCTGGGCGGCGTCACCGCCTCCCTGCTGTCCGATCCACCGGTCCCTCTGCTGATCGCGCACTGAGCGAAACGGCCGGCGCCGAGAGGGGCGGAATAGGAGTGGCCGGATCGACCACTCGCATTCGGACAGATTGGCCTGATCGTCCGCCTGACTGCACTGACAATTCACAGCGCACAGCCGCGCAATCAGAGGCTCGAATCGGCCCAATCGGGCCTGCCGGCCGGATCGTCTTCGGGATCGGTCAAGCGTAATATGCAGATTTTTGATGTGGAAATTTGTCCGCTTTGGCGGGCGGCGAGCTGCTCTTTTCGGGTTGCATGGGCGGTGAAACGGGCGCCTACTGCCACGAAAGGTCAGTATAGCTGACCAATAGGAGCTTGTCGTGCCCGTACCCAGTGCCGATCCCCTGGCGACCGCCCACCTGCTCCCGCTGTTCCTCTTCGCCATCGCTGGGGCGCTAACCCCCGGACCGAACAACATGATTTCCGCCGGATCGGGTGCCGCCTTCGGGTTCCGGCGCACCCTGCCGCAGATCTGGGGCGTCACGCTCGGCTTCGGGCTGATGGTGATCGCGGTCGGCTTCGGCCTCGGGGCGGTGTTTCTGTCGATTCCCTATGCGCATCAAACCCTTAAGGTCGTCGGGTCGCTCTATCTGCTGTTCCTCGCCTGGAAGATCGCCAATGCCGGGTCGACCACGGGCGGCACCGCCATGGAAAAGCCGATGACCGGCCTGCAAGCCGCGCTCTTTCAATGGGTTAACCCGAAGGCGTGGACCATCGCGCTCTCCATGGTGCCTGCCTTCACGACCGTCGGCGGTGAGCGTATCGTGGGGGAGATACTGGTGATGGCCGGCGTTTCCGCCATCGTCACCCTGCCCGCTCTGTGCCTCTGGGCCGGCTTCGGCGCCCTTCTCGCCCGCCTGCTCTCGACACCCCGCCAGCAGAAAATCGTCAACTGCATCATGGCGTTACTGGTGGCGTCGAGCGTCATCATGCTGTTCATCTGACAGCGCGGTCACAGCCGCGCCTGCCGCCGCGTCATAAAACGGTGATGCGATTCAGGCTTAGCTCCCTGTCATGAAGCCATCGCAAAGCCCGCTTGGGGCATGCCGGGGAGGGCTTTCGAGGTGACCGACGCACCCGAAGAGCGCCGCTATCGCAGCCTGTTCCTGTCAGATGTCCATCTCGGCACCAAGGGCTGCCAGGCGGATCTCCTGCTCGATTTCCTGAAGCATCACGACGCCGACACCATCTATCTGGTCGGCGACATCGTCGACGGCTGGCGCCTGCGCTCCGGCTGGTACTGGCCGCAGGCCCATAACGACGTCGTGCAGAAGCTGCTGCGCAAGGGCCGCAAGGGCGCGCGCATCGTCTATCTGCCTGGCAATCATGACGAATTCCTGCGCGACTATTATGGCAGCCACTTTGGCGGCATCGAGGTCGTGGAGACCGCGATCCATGAGGCGGCGGACGGCAAGCGCTATCTCGTCATCCATGGCGACGTGTTCGACGTGGTGGTGCGGCACGCCAAATGGCTCGCCTTCCTGGGCGACGGCGCCTACAGCTTCGCGCTGGGCGCCAACACCTATCTGAACTGGATGCGCCGCAAACTCGGCTTCCCCTACTGGTCGCTGAGCCAGTGGGCCAAGCTGAAGGTCAAGAACGCCGTGAACTTCATCGGCCGGTTCGAGGAAGCCGTGGCCCTTGAGGCCCGCCGCCACAAGGTGGATGGCGTGATCTGCGGCCATATCCACCATGCGATCATGCATGACAACTTCGAAGTCGCCTATCTCAACTGCGGCGACTGGGTTGAAAGCTGCACGGCGATCGTCGAACATGAGGACGGCCGGTTTGAACTGATCGACTGGGCGCGCCAGACCCGCGCCAGGTCCATCGCCCCGCTCCTGCTCGAGAGGCCGAAAGTCGCCGCCTGATGCGCATCCTGATCGCCACGGACGCCTGGACGCCGCAGGTCAACGGCGTGGTACGCTCGCTGCAGAACACTGCGCGCGAAGCCGAAGCCCTTGGCGCGCATATCGATTTCCTGACGCCGGGGGACTTCCGCACCCTGCCCATGCCGACCTATCCGGAAATCCGGCTGGCGCTGGCGACGCCCGCCATGGTGGCCCGGCGCATGGACGAGATCGGCGCGGATTTCGTCCACATCGCCACGGAGGGGCCCATCGGCCTCCTCGCCCGCCGCGTCTGCCTCACGCGCGGCCGGCCCTTCACCACGAGCTATCACACGCGCTTCCCGGAATATCTCGCCGCCCGCGCCCCCGTGCCGCCGGCCCTGTCCTATGCCTGGCTGCGCCGATTCCACAACGCGGGCGCGGGGATTATGGTCTCGACGCCGACCCTGGAACGCGAGCTGCGCGGGCGCGGTTTTGGCCACATCATGCGCTGGTCCCGAGGCGTAACCCCCACCCTCTTCCATCCCCGCCCCTCGGCGGAGCAGGACGGCTTCGTCGCCGGCCTGCCGCGGCCGGTTTTTCTGTCTGTGGGCCGGGTGGCGGTGGAGAAAAACATCAGCGCTTTCCTGGACTTGGATCTTCCCGGATCGAAGGTCGTCGTCGGCGATGGCCCCGCGCGGGCGGAGCTTCAGGCGAAGCATCCGGAGGCGCATTTCCTTGGTCTCAAGCAAGGAGAAGCCCTCGCGCGCATCTACGCGGCGGCGGATGTCTTCGTCTTTCCGAGCCTGACCGACACCTTCGGGATCGTGCTTCTGGAAGCCCTGGCCAGTGGCCTGCCGGTGGCCGCATATCCCGTGACGGGTCCCACGGATGTGATTGGCGAAGCGCCTGCGGAGGCTCCGGTCGGAGTGCTCGATACCGATCTGCGGCGCGCCGCCCTGGCCGCGCTGGAGGTGCCCCGCCAGAACGCGCGCGATTATGCGCTGCGTTTTTCCTGGAAGGCGTGCACCGAGCAGTTTCTCGCCAACATCCATGCCGCCCAGGAGCGGGTAACGCGCCAGGAACGCGCGCCTCGCCTCAAGGCCGGCTGAGCGTCACGCGGCCGCCAGACAGCGGGCGAAAACATCGGCATCGACATTGCCGCCGGACAGCACGATCGCTGCGGTCTTGCCGGCCAGGTCCACCTGCCCCGCCAGCGCGGCGGCCAACCCCACGGCACCGCCCGGCTCAACGACGATCTTCAGCTCCTCAAAGGCGAAGGCTACGGCGCGCGCGACGTCCTCATCGGTGGCTGAGACCCCCTCCCCGACAATGCGCAAGGAAATCTCGAAGGTCAGCTTGCCCGGCGTCGCCGCCATGAGCGCGTCGCAAATCGTGCCGCTGACGCGGTTGTTGCGCTCGCGCCCGCCCGAGCGGAAGGATCGGGCGTGATCGTCGAAACCGGCCGGCTCGGCCGTCATCACCCGCGCGTCGGGAAAACGGTCCTTGATCGCAAGCGCGATTCCCGAAACAAGCCCACCGCCCGAGGCATTGGCGATCACCACATCCGGCGGGAGGCCCAACGCGGCGAGATCCTGCGCGATCTCAAGGCCGACCGTGCCCTGACCGGCAATGATGTAGAAGTCGTCATAGGGCGGCACGAACACGGCGCCGCGCTCCTGCGCGATGGCGCCCGCGATGGCGTCGCGGTCGTCGGTCTCCCGGTTGTATTCCACGACCTCGCCGCCGAAGGCGATGGTGCGGGCCTTCTTCATCGCCGGCGCGTCGCTCGGCATCACGATGACGGACGGCATCCCCATCAGCGTCGCGGCGGCCGCCACGCCCTGCGCATGGTTGCCCGAGGAACAGGCGACAACGCCACCGATTCTCTGCTCTTCGCCAAGGCGAGAGATACGGTTATAGGCGCCGCGAAACTTGAAGGAGCCCGTGCGCTGGAGCGGCTCCGGCTTGAGGAAGACGCGCCCGCCGGTCAGTTCGTCCAGCTTGGGCGAGCGGATGAGCGGGGTGCGCACGGCCACGGGCGCCAGGCGCTCCGCCGCGGAAAGGATGTCGTCGATCGTCGGGAGTGCGTTGCTCTGGGTCATGTCGCGAGTGTAATGCGGCGCGGGGCAATGCGCATCTCCTTCGTGTGAGCACGACGCGGCAGACAAGCCGGGAGAAACGCCCCGGGGCGCGTCGCGCCCGGTTGCGCCGCATGGGTCCCGCACCCTAAATTCCGATCTTAACCGGGGACACGAGAAACGCATGTCTGGCCGCACACGAAGTCTCGATCGCAGCGGCATGGAAGCTGGGGCGCACGCGATAACCGGTCAGCTTGGCCGCACCATTCAGCGACTGCGCAAGGCGTATAATCTTTCCTTGTCGGAGCTGTCGGAACAGTCCGGCGTGGCCAAGTCCATCATCAGCCAGATCGAGCGCAACGAGACCAACCCGACGCTCGCCACTGTCTGGCGACTTTCGCAGGCGCTGGATGTCTCCATCGACCGCTTCATGGCGGCGACCGACGACGAGCCCTTCGTCGAGCATCTGACGCGGGCGGACACGCCGATTCTGGTCTCGGAAGATGGTAGGTGCCGCCTGACCATCACCGGCTGGATCAAGACGGTCGAATGGCTGCAATGGTTCGACTTCTTCGCCGAGCCCGGCGGTGAACTGGTATCGGACGGTCATCAGCGCGGCTCGATCGAGTGCCTTTCGGTACTGTCGGGCGAACTCCAGGTCGAATGCGCCGATGTGATCGAGGTGGCGCGTGCCGGCGAGACGCTGCGCTATCGCTGCGACCGCCGTCACATCATCCGCAACCTCGGCTCCGAGCCGGCGCAGGCGACCATGGTGTGCCTGCTCAAGGCTGCTGTGCTGGACTAGACGAGGCCCGGCCGCGCATTGAAAAGGCGCCCTCTCGGGCGCCCTTTTTGTTGGCGAAACCCCATTTCGATCAGGGCTGGGGAGCGGGCGTCGTCTCTTGGCGCTTGCGCGCCCGCCGTCGCTCGCCAAAGCTCGCGATCCACCGGCTGACGACATAGAAAGTCGGCGTGAACAGAAGGCCGAAAATGGTCACGCCGATCATGCCGGAGAACACCGCGGTGCCGAGCGCCTGCCGCAGTTCCGCGCCCGCGCCCGTCGCCCAGACCAGCGGCACCACGCCAAGGATGAAGGCGAGCGACGTCATGATGATCGGCCGCAGGCGCAGCTGCGCGGCATGGGTCGCGGCGGAGAAGCGGTCCTCCCCCTGATCCTCCAGCTGCTTGGCGAACTCCACGATCAAGATCGCGTTCTTCGCGGCGAGACCGATGAGGACGATGAAGCCGACCTGACTGAGGATATTGTTGTCCTGGCCGCGCAGGAGAATGCCCACGACCGCCGCGATGAGGCACATCGGGACGATGAGGATGACCGCGAGCGGCAGTGTGAGGCTTTCATACTGCGCCGCCAGCACCAGGAAGACGAACACCACGCCCAGCGCGAAGGCGAAGATCGCGGTATTGCCCGCGCGCACCTGCTGGTAGGCGAGCGCCGTCCACTCATAGGCAAAACCATCCGGAAGGGTCTCGGCCGCGATCTTCTGCATAAGCTGGATCGCCTGCCCCTGCGAGATGCCGGCGACGTCGCCGTCCAGCTCGGCCGACGGGTACAGGTTGTAGCGCGGCACGCGGTAGGGGCCGGAGATGTCCTGCACCGTGGTGAAGGAACCGAGCGGCACGGTCTGGCCGCGGGCATTCTTCACCCGCAACTGCAGCACATCGTCCGGCGTCAGGCGGTAGGGCGCGTCCGCCTGAGCCTGCACACGGTAGGTGCGGCCGAACAGGTTGAAGTCGTTGACGTAGCTCGACCCGATATATGTCTGCAGCGTCGAGAACACGTCAGCCATGTTGACGCCGAGCAACTGCGCCTTGGTGCGGTCGATGTCGAGGAAGAGCTGCGGCGTAGAGGTCTCGAAGAGCGAGTAGACCTGCTTGAGCCCCGGCGTCTGGTTCGCCCGACCCATCATCGCATAAACCGCGCCTTGCAGCGCGCCATAGCCGCGCCCGCCGCGATCCTCGATCATCATGCGGTAGCCGCCGGCGTTGCCGATGCCCTGAACGGGCGGCGGCATGACCACGATCATGAACGCTTCCTGGATCGAGGCCAGCTTGCCGAAGAGCTGTCCCTGGATCGCCGCGGCCGACTGGCCCGGATGCTCCGCGCGCTCGGCGGCCGGGCCGAGAATAACGAACATGGCACCCGCGTTCGGAGCGTTGGTAAAGGTGGCGCCGGAGAAGCCGACGATGTTGACCACATGCGCCACGCCCGGCGTTGCCAGCACCTCCTTCGCCGCGCGGTTCATAACCTCGTTGGTGCGCGCGAGCGAGGCGCCGCCGGGCAACTGCGCGGCGACGATGAGGTAGCCGCGATCCTGTGCGGGAATGAAGCCCTGCGGCGTTATCGAGAACAGCTTGAAGCCGCCCGCGAGGATCGCGACATAGACCACCAGCACGATCACCGCGAAGCGAACGAGCCGGCCGGTGAGCCAGCCATAGCCGCTCGACAGGCCGTTGAAGCCCTTGTTGAAATAATGGAAGAACCCGGTGATCGGCCGCGCGTACCAGGCCGGCTTGTGGTCCGGCCCCTTGTGCGGCTTCAGCAGCAGGGCGCAGAGCGCTGGCGAGAGGGTCAGCGAAACCAGCAGCGAGATCAGGGTCGAGCCGGCGATGGTGAGCGCGAACTGGCGGTAGAACTCGCCCGAGATGCCGGTGATGAAGGCGGTGGGAATGAAAACCGAAGCCAGCACCAGCGAGATCGCCACCAGCGCCCCGCCCACCTCGTCCATGGTCTTGTACGCCGCGTCGCGAGGGCTGAGACCGGTGGAAATGTTATGCTCCACGCTCTCGACCACGACGATCGCGTCGTCCACCACGATGCCGATGGCGAGGACGAGGCCGAACAGCGACAGGTTGTTCAGCGAGAAGCCGAACAGGCTCATGATGAAGAAGGTGCCGATCAGCGAGACCGGAATGGCGAGAATCGGGATGATCGCCGCGCGCCACGTCTGCAGGAAGATCACCACCACGATCACGACGAGCACGATCGCTTCGATGATGGTGTGCTCAACGGCCCGGACCGACTCAGCGATGAACTGCGTGGGGTTGTAGGCCGTGGAGTAGGTGATACCGGACGGGAAGCCCTTGGAGATTTCCTTGATCTCGCGCTCGATCGCCTCGCCGGTCGCCAGGGCGTTCGACCCCGGCAGCTGGAAGATGCCGAGCGCCACGGACGGCTTTGAATCGAAATAGGAGATCGAGGAGTTGTCCTGGGCAGCAATCTCGATGCGCGCCACATCACGCAGGCGCACCACCGCATTGCCGCTTTCGCGCACGACGATGTTGCCGAACTCTTCCGGCGTGGAAAGACGGCCGAGGGTGCGCACGGCGACCTGGAAGGCGAGCTGCTTTTCCACTGGCGGCGCGTTCAGCACACCCGAGGCGACCTGCAGGTTCTGCGCCTGAAGGGCCGCGGTCACATCGGTGGCGGTGAGGCTCAACGCCTGCAGTTTCAACGGATCGAGCCACACCTGCATCGCGTAGTCACGCGAGCCGAACACGGTGATGGAGCCCACGCCGCGCACGCGCTGGAGCTGATCCTTGATCTGCAGATTGGCGTAGTTCGAGATGAACAGTGAGTCGCGTGAGTCGTCCGGTGAGAACAGACTGACCACCATCAGAATGTCCGGCGAGGACTTCGCGACCGTCACGCCGATCTGCTGGACCTCCTGCGGCAGGCGCGGCGTCGCGGTGGCGACGCGGTTCTGCACCTGCACCTGCGCAATATCGAGATCGGTGCCGATGTCGAACGTCACTGCGATGGAGAAGCGGCCATCCGCCGTCGAGTTGGAGGAGATGTAGAGCATCCCCTCCACGCCGTTGATCTGCTGTTCGATGGGCGCGGCGACCGTGTCGGCCACCGTTTCCGCCGAGGCGCCGGGATACTGGCCGGTGACGTTCACCACCGGCGGAGCAATGTCCGGATACTGCGCAACGGGCAGCGCGACATAGGCCACGCCGCCGAGGATCATCACGATGACCGAGATGACGGAGGCAAAGATCGGGCGGTCGATGAAAAAATGCGAGAAACGCATGGCTGGTTCTCCGCCGCTCAGTTGGCGGGTTTGGCGGCGGGAGCTTCCGTGCCGGTGCCGCCCTGCGGTGCTGCCGGCTGCTCGAGCTTGCCGACAACCTGCGCGCCCGGTCGGATACGCACCAGGCCGTTGACGACGACCAGATCGTCCTTGGTCAGGCCGCTATTGATGATGCGTTGCCCGTCGATCTGCCGGCCGAGCGTCACATACTTCATCTGCGGCACCTGCGGCTGATCGCCAGGCTGCATGACATAGACGAATTTTCGCGTCTGCTCGGTGCCAATGGCCACATCCGGCACCAGGACCGCATCATGCGGCGCCGAGGACGGCACGCGCACGCGCCCGAACATGCCGGGAGTGAAGATGGCGTCCTTGTTGGCGAATTCGGCACGGCCGCGAATGGTGCCGGTCTCGGTGCTTATCTGGTTATCGACGAAGTTCAGCGTGCCCTTGTAGGGGAAGTCCTTGTCGTCGATCAGACCCAGTTCCACCGGGATGGGCTTGCCGGTGTCCCCCATCTGCTTGGCCATGCGCTGGTAACGCAGATAGGACGTCTCGTCATAGGTGAACTCGAAATAGATCGGGTCCATCGAGACGATGGTGGCGAGCAGAGTGTTGGTGTTGGCGCCGCCCGCCCCACCCGTGACGAGATTGCCGACCGAGACCTTGCGGTCGCCGATGCGCCCGGTGACGGGGGAGCGCAGTTCCGTGAACTCAAGATCGAGCTGGGCCGAGTGCACGGCGGCCTGAGCGGCCGCGACGCTGGCACGTGCCGAGCGCTCGGTCTGCAGACGCTGATCGTAGGTCTGCTTGGAAATGGCGGTGGAGGTGCGATCCTCGATCAGCGTCTGCGCGCGCTGAAGGTCTGCCTGCGCGAAGTCGAGATCGGCCTGGGCCTTCTCAAGATTAGCCTGCGCCTGGTCGAGCGCCACCTGGAAGGGGCGCTTGTCGATGGTGAACAGGAGGTCGCCTTGCTTCACCAGCTGGCCATCGGTGAAATTGATCGTCTCGAGATAGCCGGAGACGCGCGCATAGACCTGCACGAGGTCCACCGCCGTGAAGCGGCCGACATACTCGTCATAATCCGTCACCTGCTGCACTGTCGGCTTGGCTACCGTCACCGAAGCGGCTGGCGGAGCCGCCTGCTGTGCCTGGTTCTGCTCGGAGCAGCCGGCGAGAGCGAGCCCGACCAGGGCGACGGCCAAAAGCGGGAAGCGCGGCAAGGCGGCAATCATGCGATTCTCTCCGAAACGATCGGTGTGGCGGCTCGAATCCCAAGCCGCCGCATGGCGCGTTCCGCCCGCATCGGAGACGCATAAGGCGAGCCAGTAGCACAATTTTGCTGCACTGCGTAAGCTCTATCGTCCTACCTTCGATGGGAGCCTGGGACGCAAGAGGGCACGCAGATAACTCCGTCCCAGGAGCGTAAGAACTAACACCACATAAGCGAGACCACCCACCACCATACAAAGGGCGAGGCGGGTTTCGTTCTGCGCGCGGGGAAGTTGGGCGACAACGCCGGCGCCGTAGCGCCCCGAGAGATAGAGGGCACCCGCGAGCAGCGCCGCGATGACAGCCAGGCGCGGCAGGGTGCGCCAAAGCTGGACATCACCGCACTCGTAACCGCGCCGATAAGCGAGTATCGCGAGGGCGATCACGGTGATCCAGCCGCCGACGGATGTGGCGAAGGCGAGTCCCACCTGCGCAAAATCGTCCATGAGGAGGACTTTAAGCACAATGTTCACTCCCGCTGCCCCGAGCGTTGCCAGCACGGGCGTGCGCGTATCGCCGCGGGCATAGAATGGCGCGGAGAGTGAACGGATGATGACGAAGGGGATGAGGCCGACCCCGTAGGCTGCCAGTGTCGCCGCGGCCGCGCTCGCGGCTTCCCCCGTGAAGGCCCCGCGCAGGAATAGCCCACGCATGATGATCTCGGGGATCGTAAGCGCGGCCGCCAGAAAAGGCAGGGCCAGCAAAATCGTGAGCTCGATGGCGCGGGCCTGCGCGTGGCGCGCGCCATCGTAATCGCTGGCCGCAATACGTCGCGACATTTCCGGCAACAGCACGATGCCGGCCGCCACGCCCACGACGCCGATGGGAAGCTGGTTGATGCGGTCCGCGTAGAACAGCGCCGCGATCGCCCCCTGCGGGAGAAAGGACGCGATAATCGTGTCGGCGAAGATCGCAAGTTGTGTACCGGCGGAGCCAATAATCGCCGGCCCCAGTGCCACGAGGAAGCGCCGCGTCTCGGGATCGAGCCGGGGACGGCCGAACCGGACGCCGACGCCATGCCGCTCGGCATCGAACACCAGAAGCGCCAATTGCAGGAAGCCGGAAATCAGGACGCCCCATGCCGCCGCATCACCCGCCGTCGGAAAGAAACCGGCGACACTGAGCGTGCCGACCATGGCGAGGTTGAGCAGGATGGAGGCGGCTGCTGCCGCCCAGAAGCGGTCATTGGCGTTGAGCACGCCCCCCACCAGCGTCACCACCGCGATCAGCCCAAGATAGGGGAAGGTGATGCGGGTGAAATCGACCGTCAGGGCGAAACGCTCGGGATCATCCGACAGACCAGGCGCCAGCAGAGCCACCACCCACGGTGTCGCCAGCAGGGCGAGGGCCAGAATGGCCAGTTGAACGACGACGACGGCGCTCAGGATGCCATCGGCAAAGCGGCGGGCACTGGCATCGCCCCGTTGCGTCTTCACCCGCGCATAGGCCGGGATGAAGGCGGTATTGAACGCCCCCTCGGCGAAGATCGAGCGGAAATGGTTCGGCAGGCGGAACGCGATGTAGAACGCATCCGCGACCGGCCCCGCACCCAGCACCGCCGCCATGACGATGTCGCGCACGAAGCCGGTGAGCCGCGAGAGCAGCGTCCAGCCGCCGACCGAAAAAATACTGCGAATCATGACGGGGGAGCGCCAAGCCTGCCAAAAGACTGGCGGAAGCTAGCTCCGCCCGCCGGTGTCCACCAGTCCCTGCCCGGCCGGATCAGGCCTTGAGTGCCCGACGGACGGCGGCGATCACCCGCTCTTGGCTCGCCGCGTCAAGATAAGCGTGCATCGGCAGGCTGATGACCTCGCCGGACAGCCGCTCGCACACCGGAAGTCCATTGCCGGCCGACGGGTACTGCGCATAGGCGGGCTGACGATGCATCGGGATACGGTAATAGACCGCCGTCGGAACGCCCTCCTTCTGCAACGTGGCGGCGAGCCCGTCGCGCACGCCATGGGGCAGACGGATCGTGTACTGGGCCCACACCGAGGTCGCCCGCGGATCGACCACCGGAACGACGCAAATGTCGGCAAGCGCCTCGTTGTAGCGGGCCGCGACGCGCTGGCGCGCGGCGATCTCGTCCTCGAAGATGGTCAGCTTTTCCAGCAGGATGGCGGCCTGAATCGTGTCGAGACGGCCGGTCATGCCAATGCGGACGTTCTCGTACTTGTCGACGCCCTGGCCATGCTCGCGCACGCTTTTGAGCACCGGCACCAGATCGTCATCGTCGGTGAAGATGGCGCCGCCATCACCGAAGCAACCGAGCGGCTTAGCCGGAAAGAAGCTGGTCGCCGTCGCGTCGCCAAAGGAACCGGTGCGCTTGCCGTGCCAGGTTGCGCCGAAGCCCTGCGCGGTATCGCACAGGATCTTCAGCCCGTGTTCCCTGGCGATGGCCTCGATCGCATCGAGATCGGCCGGCTGGCCGAACAGGTCGACCGGGACCACGACGCGCGGGTTGAGCCCCTTGTCAACGGCAACCTTGATGGCAGCCTTGAGACTGGCCGGGTCCATATTGAACGTGTCTTCAAGCACATCGACGAAGACCGGCGAGGCGCCGACCCACGGCACCACCTCGGCGGTGGCGCAGAAAGTGAAGGCCGGGCAGAACACCGCATCGCCCGGACCGACGCCCCAGGCCATGAGGATCATCGCCAGCGCGTCCGTGCCGCTGGAGCAGGAAATGGCGTGCTTGGCCCCGGCAAAAGCGGCGAGCTTCTGTTCGAGCTCGGTGACCTCGGGCCCGTTCACGAAGCGGCAGTGATCGAGCACGCGGGCAACCGCCTCATCGATCCGGCGGCCAAGGCGGGCGCGCTGCGAGGCGACATCGATGAAGGGGATCGGGGCGAGGTCGGTCTTCACATGGGAGTTCATCATCGTTCTCGCTCAACCGGCGGCGGCGATGCGCAGCGGGGCAGACTCGGGCTTCTTGTCGCCGGGAACGTCCAGACAACGGATCGCGGTGGCAATGGCGGCGACGCCGTCGTCACCCGTGACCGCCGGTATCTTCTCGCCCCGGATCGCTTCAAGGAAACGGGTGAGCTCGACGCGCAGCGGCTCGGCGTAGGCGACCGGCAGATGGCGCATGGAGTAGCTGCCGTCCGGCTTGTAATCGAAGCACTCGGTGACCTGCCGGGTCAGCAGATCGCCAGTGACATATTTGTTGCGGGTTGCCACCTGCACCGTGCGCGCCTTGAACGGCGTCAGCCAGTTGGTGTTGATGTGCGCCAACACGCCATTGGCGGTGCGGAACTGCAGCAGAGCGATGTCCTCGCGGTCGGCCACCGCCGCCTTTACCTGCGGCTGAACTTCGGTGATCTGCGACCCCGTGAAGTGGCAGATCAGGTCGATGTCATGCACGGCGAGATCGATCACCACCCCGACATTCGACATGCGCGGCGGAAACGGGCCGACGCGCGTGATGCCGATGGAGAGGATCTCCTCGCCGCGAATGGCGTTCTTGACCGCCTCGACCGCCGGGTTGAAGCGCTCGACATGGCCGACCATCAGCGTCACGCCTTTCGCCTTGGCCGCCGCCACGATGGCTTCCGCCTCGGCGACCGTGGGAGCGATCGGTTTTTCGACCAGCACATGCTTGCCGGCGTTGATCGCGGCGATCGCCACATCGTGGTGCAGATGGGTGGGCGCTGCAACCACCAGCGCGTCGACGCCGAGCGCGATCAGCTCCTCAAGGGTGGCGACCGCCGTGCACCCCAGAATCGCCGCGACCTTACCGCGTTGCGCCTCGTCCGGATCGGCAATGCCGACCATGGTGGCGCCGGAC
>JAEZMI010000356.1 GCA_023414975.1 Pseudomonadota bacterium
AGGTACAGGTAGCCGCGGCCCAGCCGGCGCCGGTGCGGCAGGCCCCGGTTCCTGGCCCTGTCGTTGCTGAAGTCGATGGGCCGCCACCCGGCTGGATTGTCGGCGCACAGCCGGCCCTTGGCTATGCGCCGTCGGGTGTGTCGACGCCGGTGGGCACAGGTCGCGGTCTTTACTGAGCACGGAAGCATCCGCCGCTTGAGCGTTGCCGCCGAGGCGGGCGGCTGCTAACTCTGCCCGACATGGGAGAGGATTGAGCATGGCGCGCGCGACACGGGTGTTCTCGCCTTCCGCATTCGCCAGCGCTTGCAGGTGCCTGGCGCTTTTCGTCGTCATTCTGGCGCCTATGACCCCGGCGGGCGCCCAACAGGGGCCAGTTACCGCCGCGCCACAGGCCATACTCGTGGACTTCGACAGCGGTACCGTGCTGTTCGAGAAGGCGGCGGATACCCAGAATTACCCCGCCAGTCTGGCCAAGCTGATGACCATGGCGGTCGTGTTCCGTGAAGTGGCGGAAGGTCGGCTATCGCGCGATACCGAGTTCAAGGTGAGCGAGTATGCTTGGCGGCGCGGCGGCGCGCCCTCGGGTGGCGCGACCATGTTTGCGGCGCTGAACAGCTCGATCAAGGTCAGCGATCTCATGCGGGGGGCGATCATCCCCTCGGGCAATGACGCCGCCATCATTCTCGCGGAGGGCATTGCCGGCAACGAGCTCGCCTTCTCAGTCAAAATGAACGACGAGGCCAAGCGGCTCGGCCTCACGGCGTCCAGCTTCCACAACACGAATGGTTTGTCCGACCCGGACCAGAAGACAACCGCCCGCGACCTCGCGCGCCTCGCCGCGCATATCATCCGGGAGTACCCGGACCTCTACACGATCTACAGCGAGCCGGACTTTACCTGGAGCAAGATCCGGCAAAACAACCGCAATCCGCTGCTGGGCATGAGCCTCGGCGCGGACGGCTTCATGACCGGATATCTCAAGGAATCCGGCTTCAACCTCGTCGGCTCCGCCGTGCAGGACGGCCAACGGCTCATCGTTGTGATCATGGGCGCAAAGACGGACAAGGAGCGCGCCGAAGATGCCCGCAAACTGCTCGAATGGGGCTTCCGCTCCTTTGAGTCGCGAGCGCTTTTCGGGCAAGGCGAGACGGTGGGCGAAGCCACCTTATATGGCGGCATGAAGGGAAGCGTACCGCTGGTCGGCAAAGGACCCATCAAGGTATTGGTGCCGCGCAGCGGTGACGAGCGGGTCAGCGCACGCATCCGGTACGAAGGGCCGATCGCGGCCCCTGTGGAGAAAGGCGCCCAGATCGCGCGCCTGGAGGTGTCCCGCGGCGATCAGGTGGCGCTGGAAGTGCCGCTCTACGCCGCAGACACGGTCGAACCCGGACCGCTTTGGCGGCGGGCGCTGGACGGCGCTTATGAGCTCATGGTGGGCCTGCTTCGGCAGGGCTACGATGAAGTGATGCGCAAGGTTAAGCTGACCAGCTGACATGCCCGCGCGCGCAGCAGCACAGGGTTCCGCGGGGCGACGGGCATCCTCGACCCGTCGAGGCCGCTTCATCACCTTTGAGGGAGGCGAGGGCGCCGGCAAGTCAACGCAGGTACGCCGACTTGCCGCCCGCCTGGAGGAGCTGGGGCTGCCGGTGGTGGTGACGCGAGAGCCGGGGGGATCCCCAGGGGCGGAAGCCATCCGCCATGTTCTCCTGGCGGGCGCGGCCAAGCCTCTGGGCCCGATCGCCGAGACGACCCTGTTTGCTGCGGCACGCGCCGATCATCTCGACACCACCATTCGGCCGGCACTTGCCCGAGGGGAGTGGGTAATTTCCGATCGCTTTTCCGACTCCACTAGGGCCTATCAGGGCGCTACCGGTCACGTGGCGCCGGAGCTGATCGAGTCGCTCGAACAGATCGCCGTAGGTGATACGCGGCCGGACCTGACGCTCATCCTCGACCTCCCGGCGGAGGAGGGGCTTGCGCGGGCCGCCGCTCGCTCAGGGCCGGGGGCTGACCGGTTCGAGAGCGAGAGCATTGGTTTTCATCGGGTGCTGCGGGAGCGTTTCCTCGCTATCGCGGCTCGCGAGCCGGCGCGCTGCGCCGTGATCGACGCGCGCGCCGCGCCGGAAGAGGTTGCTGAGGCGATATGGCGGGTCGTGGAAGAGCGCCTGAAGCCCGCAGGTCGCCCGGCGCCCCGTCAACGTCGAGGTAGCGCATGAGCGACACTCTTCTTGAAGCGGACCGCTTTGGTGTAGCCCCCAGCCCGCGCGACACGCATGACCTCATCGGTCATCTGGAAGCGCAGCTCAGCTTGCGCGAAGCCTGGGACAGCGGTCGCCTACCTCATGCGCTTCTCCTCGGAGGACCAGAGGGCATCGGAAAGGCAACTTTCGCCTATAGGGTCGCACGCTTCGTTCTGTCCGGAGGAGCAGCGCCGGCCCACTCCCTCGCCATCGATCCCGAGCATCCGGTAGCGCGCCAGGTAAGCGCTCTCTCGCATCCTGACCTGCTGGTGCTTCGCCGTACGCCGAACGATTCCGGCAAGCTTCCGACGATGATTCCAGCCGAGACCGTGCGCAAGGTCCGCAGTTTTTTCGGCTCGACGCCTGCCCTTGGCGGATGGCGTGTCTGCATTGTGGATACGCTGGACGAGATGAATGCCCAAGGCGCCAATGCCCTGCTGAAAACACTCGAAGAGCCACCCTCGCGCTCGCTGTTCCTGCTTGTCAGCCATGCGCCAGGCCGGCTCTTGCCGACCATTCGGTCGCGGTGCCGCATGTTGCATCTGCGTGCGCTCGCATCCGAGGAGGTGATCGCGGCGCTCGAGAAGCTTGCTGAGGTCATGCCGGGCCTTGACGGATCTCGCTTCGAGGAAGCGGCTCAGGAGTCCGGCGGGAGCGTGCGTGAGGCGCTGGCGCTTTTGTCGGGCGACGGGCTGGAGGTTCGCAGGGCCACGGCACAACTTCTCGACGCCCTGCCAGCCGTGGATCCCAAAGC
>JAEZMI010000374.1 GCA_023414975.1 Pseudomonadota bacterium
GGTGCATGCAAAGCGAGCGGCACGTAAAGCGAGCGGCGCGTCTTGCGGAGGCAAGCGGAATGACTGCCGTGCCGCGGGCCGGCGCGGAGCGCCGGCGGGCACGGTCAGCGGCTTTCTTCCGGGCTCGCGCCGTTGATGGCGTGGTAGCGGCGGCTGAAATAGATCAGCCCCTCGCGCGCATCGCCATGGGCGAGCCCCACCACCTCGCAGAACAGCACGTCATGCGTGCCGACCTCGACGGTACGCACGATGCGGCAGTCGAAGGTGGTGAGCGCGCCCACCAGCATCGGCGCGCCGGTGACGGAGGTGCGCCATTCGCCGGCGGCGAAGCGTTCCTCGACCGGCTTGCCGCCGCCGAACATGTTGGACAGCGTCTCATGGCCGGGCGCCAGCGTGTTGACGCAGACGACGCCGTTGGCATGGACCGCCGCGCTCGCCGAGGAGCCCTTGTTGAGGCAGACCAGCAGGGTCGGCGGCTGATCGGTGACGGAACACACCGCCGAGGCGGTGAAGCCGTGCCGGCCGGCCGGGCCGTCGGTGGTGACGACATTCACGGCGGCGCCCAGGCGCGCCATGGCATCGCGGAATTCCTGCCGCGTCACCGCCGGCGGCGGTCCTTCGGCGGCGGCCGCGGCGTCGGCGGCGCCGGGTTTGTCGGAAACGCTGGTCTTGAAGGTCTCGGCGGTGCCCGCCGGCTGCCACTGTCCCATGAAAGCCTCCTTCGGCATTCGGGTGTTAAGCCGACTAGAGCCTGCGCCGATCAGCCCGCCCGGCAGGCTGATCGGATCACGCATTCTCTATCCCAGAGTTGGAGGGCGGTTTTCGATCGGGCGGTTAAACCCGGTCGGATCGCGCTCCAGAAGGCGGGGGCGGCTGACCGTCCCCACCACGGTTGCGGATGCACGCGGCATCCGGCGTCGCTCAGAACTCGCGCAGGTTGTCGCGCAGCAGTTGGTGCTTGTAATCCTTGCGGGTGAGGCCACGGGCCTGCAATTCCGGCACCAGTCCGTCGCAGATCTCAGTGATGTAGCGGCGCGAGACCCGCAGGACCGGGGTGGTGATGAGGAAGCCGTCGCCGCCGACCTCGGCCATGGCGGCGCCCATCTTCTCAGCGACCTGCGCCGGGGTGCCGATCAGCTCCATGGAGGAGACGAGGCCGCCGCCG
Source organism: Pseudomonadota bacterium (assembly GCA_023414975.1). Classification (GTDB taxonomy): domain Bacteria; phylum Pseudomonadota; class Alphaproteobacteria; order Rhizobiales; family Xanthobacteraceae; genus Ancylobacter. Next base: position 1,166 of record JAEZMI010000374.1, read on the forward strand.
CCCGCCGCCGCCAGCTCGCGCAGCGTCTTGCCCGAGCCCCACTGCTGGAACTTGTCGAGCGTGCCGGATTCGCCGTTGGTGACGAGCTTTTCCGGCAGCGGCTTGTCGAGTTCGTACTTGGAGAAGTCGATCTCGGTGATGGCGGAGATGGAGATCAGCACGTCGGTGACGAAATTGTCTGACATGGTGACGTTGCGGTAGCGCGCATGGGCCTCCTCCTCGGTCTCGCCGAGGCTCGGGCAGATGCAGAAGAACACCTTGATGTCGTCGGGGTTGCGGCCCATCGCCTCGGCGCGGGCGCGGATGTCGGCGCGGAACGCCTTCATGCCCTCGACGCCATTGGCGACGGACACGATGGCATCGGCGTAGCGCGCGGCGAAGTCACGCCCGCGCGGGGAGGCGCCGGCCTGCAGATAGACCGGGCGGCGCTGCGGCGAGGGCACGGTGTTGAGCGGCCCGCGCACCTGGTAGAACTTGCCCTTGTGGTCGATGGTGTGAACCTTCGAGCCATCGGCATAGATGCCGTTCTTGCGGTCGAGCACGACGGCGTCCGGCTCCCAGCTGTTGAACAGCTTGTCGCAGACTTCCATGTACTCCTCGGCCATGGCGTAGCGGTCCTCGCGCGGGGGCAGCTTGTCCATGCCGAAATTCTTCGCCATCAGGTCCTCGGCCGAGGTGACGACGTTCCAGCCGAAGCGGCCCTTGGTGAGGCTGTCGATGGTGGAGGACAGCCGCGCCAGCATGAAGGGCGGGTAGGCCATGGTGGACATGGTCGCGACGACGCCGAGATGCTTGGTCGCCATGCCCATGGCGACGGCGAGCGGCGCGGGATCGGCCTTCGGCACCATCATGGCGTGCTTGAGCGAGATGTCGCGCGAGCCGCCATAGGTCTCCGGCACCATCAGCTTGTCCTCGATCATGATGAGATCGAAGCAGGCGCGCTCCATGGCCTGGGCCATCTCGATATAGAACTGGCCGTCCCACGGATTGCCGCCCTGGCCGAAGGGCTCGCGCCACTCGTCGGGCGTGAAGTTCATGAACCAGGCGAGGTGGAAGGGCTTCGGGGCGGAAATGGCGGCAGCCTCGGGGGCCGTTTCGGTGGCAGACATCGGTCAGTCCTTCACGAGATGCCGCACCGGCACGGTGGCGCCGGCGGGCGGGGTCGGTGATGCGGGAGCGGGGGTGGAGGAAACGAGGGTGAGGCGCACGCGCTCGCGCTCGGTCTCGAACTGGCGGGATTCGCGCACGATCCGGCACTTCGCCTCGTAATCGGAGACGATGGTGGCGCCGAAGCGTTCGGGCGCCTGCGGGTCCTTGCGCGGGCGGTCCACGGCGATGACGCGGGTGCCGAGCAGGAAGGCTTCGGGCAGGTCATGCGTGACCATGACGATGGTCATGCGGTTCTCTTCCCAGAGCTCGCCGACCAGCTCGTGCATGGATTTGCGGGTGCCGGGGTCGAGCGCGCCGAAGGGCTCGTCGAGCAGCAGCACCTTGGGCTTCATGATAAGCGCCTGCGCGAGGGCGAGGCGCTGCTGCTGGCCGCCGGAGAGCTGGGCGGGGTATTTGCCCGCGTGCTCGGCGAGGCCGACGCGGGTGAGCAGCGCCATGGCCTGCGCCTCCAGCGCCCGGCGCTTCGCCCCGAAGAACCGGCCGAGGACCGGCGCGCCCGCCCATTGCGGGCCGAGCATCACATTGCCCAGCACGGTCTTGTGCGGAAACACCGAGTAGCGCTGGAACACCACGCCGCGATCGGCCGTCGGCTCGGCGGCGATGGGCTCGCCGTCGATCAGAATCCGCCCGCGCGTCGGCACTTCCTGGCTGAGCAGCAGGCGCAGCAGCGTGGTCTTGCCGACGCCCGAGGGGCCGATGATGACGAGGAATTCGTGATCGTCGAGCGACAGGTTGACCTGCTCGAGCACGATGCGCTCGTCATATTCCTTCCAGACATTGTCGATGAGGATCGTGGTCATGGGTCAGGCCGCCTTGATCCGGTCCCAGGGATAGGCGGCGGCGGCGAGCTTGCGCAGGCCGTAATCCATGAGGAAGGCCAGCAGCGTGATCCAGGCGACATAGGGCAGGATCACGTCCATCGCGAGATAGCGGCGCACCAGGAAGATGCGGTAGCCGAGGCCGCCCTCGGCCGTGATCGCCTCGGCGGCGATGACGAACAGCCAGGCCGCGCCGAGCGACAGCCGGACCGAGTCGATGAGGCGCGGCATGACCTGCGGCAGCACCACGCCGGTGATCATCTGCCAGGTGGAGGCGCCGAGCGTCTGCGCCTTGATGATCTGTTCGGTCGGGATGGCGGACACGCGCAGCATGACGTCGCGGATGATGAAGGGCGCGATGCCGAAGACGATCAGCACGATCTTCGAGGCCTCGCCGAGGCCGAAGATGATGAACAGGATCGGCAGCACGGCGAGCGGGGGAATGAGCGAGAAGGCGGCGAAGAACGGCTCGAACATCGCCCGGAGATACGGGATGAAGCCGACGATGATGCCGAGCACCAGGCCGAGAATCGCGGCGAGGCCGAGCCCGACGACGAGCCGCCAGAGCGAGAGCCAGGTGTCCCACCACAGCAGGTACTGCTTGGTGGCGATGTCGAGCGTCGTTCCCAGCCGCAGCATCGCCGCGTAGAAGGAGGCGAAGCCCGGCATCAGCTTGTCGTTCGGCTCGATGGCGAGCCGGGCGTTCGAGGCGATGATATAGATCGCGATCACCGCCACGAAGGGCAGGGCGGCGAGGATCAGCTTAACGCCGGGGCGGGGCGCATAGTTGATGATGCGACGCATGGGCGACCTTCTGTGGCGCAATCTTGGGGATCGGCAGGCGGAACGAAGGCACGGCACGGCGAGGAACCGGCGGCTCATCCGGGAGCCGCGCAACGTCATCCTGAGGTGCCCGGCCCTCGGCCGGGCCTCGAAGGATGGGGGTCTGGGGCGCCGGGAAATCCATCCTTCGAGGCGCGCTGCGCGCGCACCTCAGGATGACGGCGTGAGGGGTGGCGGGGCCGGCTGCGCCGGAGTCTCCCCTGGGCCCCGGATCGTCGTTGCGCGTGCGCGCAACTCGTCCGGGGCGCGGGCGGCGGACGCACCGCCCGCCAGCTCACAGCTTCCCGTCGGCGGCATCCTTGGTGAAGGCCGGGTTGATGCGCATCTTGATGTTGCCCTTGTCGCCCAGCACGGCGCCGCCGGCGACCTCGATGCCGATCGAGTCGACGCTGGTCGCGCCCTGGCCGAACAGGCCCTGCTGGAAGGAGAAGGTGCGGATGCTGTCCCAGATCTTCGGGTTCTCGGCCGAGGTGAGGAAGGCGTAGGCCTCGGCGGGGGTGTAGAAGAAGTGGGTGGTGTCGAGCTGCGCCTGCAGGCCGTTCGCGTCGGTGCCCATGGCGCTGGTCATCACCGACCGCATCTCCTCGCCCTTGGCGCCGCCGTCCTTCAGGATGCCGAGCGCCTCATACCAGGCGCCGATCACCGCCTTGGCGAAGTCCGGATTGTCCTTGAGCAGCTCGGTCTTGGCGATGAACACGTCCATGATCTCGCCGGGGATCTGCGAGCTGTCGAAGAGCTTGGTGGCGCCCTTCACCTTCAGCATGTCCTCGGTGAGCGGCTTCCAGGAGACCGCGTGCTTCATCGCGTCCTGCGAGATGAAGGCGGCGGCGATCTCGGCATCGGAGATGTTGATCGCCTTGGCGGCGGCGGGATCCTCGATGCCGGCCTTCTGCAGCGCGCGGTTCAGCAGATAGTGCGACACCGAATATTGCAGCAGGTACACGTCCTGGCCGGCGAGTTCCTTCACGTCCTTGGCGGTCTTGGAGACGATGAGGTCGTTGCCGTTGGAATAGTCGGTGATCAGGAATACCGAGGTGTCCACCCCGCCGGCGGCCGGCATGGTGAGGCCGTCCATCGAGGCCACGCCGACCGCGTCGATCTCGCCGGCGATGAACTGGTTGACGCTGCCGACATAATCGTTCGCCTGGAGCAGCTCGACCTCGAT
>JAEZMI010000382.1 GCA_023414975.1 Pseudomonadota bacterium
ATGATGGCGTTGATCAGCTCCTGCAGTTCCGCCGGGTCGGCGGCGATCCGCCGGGCATAGGCGCCCTCATCGCCCGCGCCGGTGGCCGCGATGCGGCTGTTCACGGCATAGGCGAGCGCGGTCGCGCCGATGGTGGTGGCGTCGAGCCCGATCGCGGCGTGCAGCCGGTTCTCGATCGCGGCAAGGGCCGGGTGCGGCGCGGCGGGCGGGCTGGTGAGCGGGCTCGCGGGCGGGCTCGTGGGCGGGCTCTCGAGCGGGCTCATGGTCGCGCCTCCGGCCGGGCCGCGGCGGGCGGGGCGCCACTGCCGGCCTCAGCCCCCGCGCGGGAGAGGACCGCCCGCAGCTCCGGCGTCAGCAGGGCGCTCGGCCGGACCCATTGCACCAGCTCCCCCCCGTCGGCGGCGACGGGGCCGAGATAGCCCGCCATGCCGGCCTCGATCCCGGTCGGCACGAAGTCGGCGGCCGGGCGCTTCACCGTGTCGACCACCTCTTCCGCCGCCAAAGCGAGGCGCCCCACACCGCCGTCCGAGCCATCCTCCGGGTCGCCATCGGGTCTGTGCAGGAGGATGATGCGCGAGCTCATCACCTCCGCCACCGGCCGGCCCGTGGCCATCAGCGCGAGGTCGATCAGCGGCACGGGCTCGCCGTGATAGCTGATGAGGCCGGCGACCCCCGCCGGCGCGCCGGGCAGCGCCTTGGCGGCGACGAGCGGCAGCACCGCCTCGACCTGCCGCGCGTCGAGCACATAGCGGTCCTTGCCGATGCGAAACTTGAGGAACAGCACCGTCGCCCCCGCGCTCAGGCCTTGAGCCTGAACCGCGAGATGGAATTGCGCAAGCCGCCCGACACCTGGTTGAGGTCGTCGATGGCGAGGGAGGACTGGTGCAGCGACTGGACCGTCTGCTGCGCCGCCTCGCTGAGCTGGGACAGCGCGTCGCTGATCTGCTCGGCCCCGGTGGCCTGCGCCTGCATGCCCTCATTGGCGATCTCGAAGCGCGGCACGAGCCCCTGCACCTGCTGGATGATCTGCGAGAGCTGGCCGCTGACCTCCTGCACCTCGGTCATGCCGCGGCGCACCTCCTCGGAGAACTTGTCCATGCCCATCACCCCGGCGGCGACCGCCGACTGGATGTCCCGCACCATCTGCTCGATGTCGTAGGTGGAGGCGGCGGTCTGGTCGGCGAGGCGGCGGATCTCGGTCGCCACCACCGCGAAGCCGCGGCCATATTGCCCCGCCTTCTCCGCCTCGATGGCGGCGTTGAGCGAGAGCAGGTTGGTCTGGTCGGCCACCTTGGTGATGGTCGTCACCATCTGGTTGATGTTACCGGCCTTCTCGCTGAGCACGGCGAGCTTGCCGTTGATGGCGCCGGCGGCCTCCATCACATGGCGCATGGTCGCTTCCATGCGGGCGAGGCCGCCCTGGCCGCCGCCCGCCAGCGTCGCCGTCTCCTCGGCCACATGCGCCACGTCGGTCATGGTGCGGGCGAGCTCGTTGGAGGTGGCGGAGATTTCCTTGGCGGTCGCGCCAATCTCGGTGGTGGTCGCGGCGATTTCGCTGGAGGTCGCCTGCTGCTCCTTGGCGGTGGCGGCGATCTCGGTGATCGAGGTGTTCACCTGGATGCTCGACTTCTGCACCTGGCCGATGAGCGCGGTCAGTTCGTCCGCCATGGCGTTGAAGCCGTCGGCGAGGGTCGCGAACTCGTCGCGGCGTTCCAGCACCAGCCGCTGGCTGAAATCGCCGCCGCGCATCACGCCGACCGCCTCGACCAGCTTGCCGAGCGGCACGGTGATGGCGCGGAACAGCAGGACACCGCTGAGCACGGAGAGCCCGGCGGCGAGGACGAAGCCGATATACAGGCCGAATTCGGCGTTGCGGATCACCGCGACGATATGTTCGGTTGAGGATTGCTCCGCCGCCTGGTTGAGGGCGACCGCCTCATCCAGCACCTTGTCGATGGTCGCCAGGCGCGGCGTCAGATCGGCGCGGATCGCCGCGACCAGCGCGTCCGGCGGCAGGGTGAGCGCCGCGTCCTCGGCCGGCCAGAAGCTGGTCGCCGCCGCGCTCAGCGCCTCGTAATTGCGCCGGTCCTCGGGCGAATCGAGCGTGGCCTCATAGGCCGCGAGGCCCTGCACGATCAGCGCCCGGTTCGCCTTGAGCCTGTCCATGGCGTCGGCGCGGGCGCTGGCGTCGTCCTCCAGCGCCACCGAGGTCAGGAGCCCCTGCGCCCGCGCCCAGGCCTCGCGCATCTTCAGGCTGGCGATCAACGCGGGAACGGTGCTGGTCTCGATGGTTTCCGCTTCCTGCTCGGCCTTGCGGAACCACTGATAGCTCAGCGCCGTCACGGCGCTGAGCACGATCAGCACCGCCAGGAAACTCGCGACAATACGTTGGCGGATCGTCAATCGGGTCATGGACGCGCCTTCATCGCAAGCGGAACAGCTCAGGGTCTGCAAGGTAACAGGCAGTTATTGCCACAATCTTGCGGAAACCTTACCACGCAAGGGATCAAGGCCGAACGACGCGCCGCCCCGGCGCCGAAGCCGGCAGCGCCCCCTCGGTCAGCCAGGCGAGCGGGATCGGCCAGAGCGTGGCCCGGAAGCGGGTGTGGAATAAGCCGAAATGGCCGATCTCCGCCGCGCCCAACTCTGCCGCGCCCAACTCTGCCGCGCCCACCTCTGCCGCGCCCATCTCCGCCGCGCCGACGTCGCCCGGCGCGAGCCGCAGGTGAACCCGCGTCGCCCCGGTGAAATGGCCGAGCGCGCGCTCCAGCGCGGGCTGCGTGCCGAAGGGGTCGTCCTCCAGCCCGATGGCGAGCAGCGCCGCGCGAACCGAGGCGAAGCGTGCGGCGAGCCGCTCCGCCTCCCCTTGCCGGTGCGCGCGCACGCTGGAGGGATAATGCGGGCCCATCCGTGCCCAGTCCCTTGCCACCCCCGCGGGCGTGTCCTCCATCCAGCCGAGGCGTCGGCCGGGGAAGTAGCCGGCGAGCCGGGTGAGCGCGGGCATGGCGACATGCCATTTCAGCACCATGCGCCAGCGCGCGGCCGGGGCGTAGTCGCGCCAGTGGGCATATTGCGCGCCCACCGTCACGGCGCGCCGCACGAGCGCGCCGGAGGGGGCGAGGCCGAAGGCGACACCGCCGAAGGAATGCGCCACGAGGTCGAGCGCGTCGCCGGGAAAGCCTTGTTGCAGGAAGGCGAGCGCGCCTTCCAGATCCTTCTCGCCCCAGTCCGTCCAGTCGGCGGGAAAGCCGCGCAGCCGCTCCGGGCGGCTCTCGCCGATGCCCCGGTAATCGAAGGTGAGTACATGGAAGCCGTGGCCGTGCAGCCAGCCGGCGAAGCGCTCATAAT
>JAEZMI010000393.1 GCA_023414975.1 Pseudomonadota bacterium
CCTATCGCCCGTGGATCGAGGATGTGCGCGCCGAGAAGCCCTACCAGCTCGACGACCGCATCGAGCAGCTGTTCCACGAGAAGGGCGTGTCCAGCCGCAGCGCGTGGAACCGCCTGTTCGACGAGACCATCGCCGGCCTGCGCTTCGAGGTGCGCGGCGAGACCCTGCCGCTCGAACAGACGCTGAACTTCCTCGCCGAGCCGGAGGAGGAGAAGCGCCGCGACGGCGCGCAGGCGCTCGCCAAGGTGTTCCGCGAGAATGCCCGCCTCTTCACCCTCATCACCAACACGCTGGCCAAGGACAAGGAAATCTCCGACCGCTGGCGGGGTTTCCAGGACATCGCCGATTCCCGCCACCTCGCCAACCGCGTCGAGCGCGAGGTGGTGGACGCGCTGGTCTCCTCGGTCCATGCCGCCTACCCCAGGCTCGCCCACCGCTACTACCGGCTGAAGGCCAAGTGGTTCGGCAAGGAGAAGCTGGAGTACTGGGACCGCAACGCCCCGCTGCCGAAGGTCGAGAGCCGCACCATCGGCTGGGACGAGGCGCGCGACACCGTGCTCGGGGCCTACTCGACCTTCTCCCCGCGCATGGCCGACATCGCCCGCACCTTCTTCGACCGCAACTGGATCGACGCGGGCGTGCGGCCCGGCAAGGCGACCGGCGCCTTCGCCCACCCCACCGTTCCCTCCGCTCACCCCTATGTGCTGGTGAATTATCTCGGCAAGCCGCGCGACGTGATGACGCTCGCCCATGAGCTCGGCCACGGCGTACACCAGGTGCTCGCCGCCCCGAACGGTGCGCTGATGGCGCCGACGCCGCTGACGCTGGCGGAAACCGCCTCGGTGTTCGGCGAGATGCTGACCTTCCGCCGCCTCCTCGCCGCCGCCCCGGATGCCCGCGCCCGCAAGGCGATGCTGGCCTCCAAGGTCGAGGACATGATCAACACGGTCGTGCGCCAGATCGCCTTCTACACCTTCGAGCGCCGCATCCACACCGAGCGCAAGACCGGCGAGCTGACGGCCGACCGCATCAGCCAGATCTGGATGGAAGTGCAGGGCGAGAGCCTCGGCGACGCCATCCATCTCGGCCCCGGCTACGAGAATTACTGGGTCTATATCGGCCACTTCATCCATTCGCCGTTCTACGTTTACGCCTATGCGTTCGGCGACTGTCTGGTGAACTCGCTCTACGCGGTTTACGAGAACGCGGCGGATGGTTTCGCCGAGCGCTACCTCGCCATGCTCGCGGCCGGCGGCACCAAGCATCATGCCGAACTGCTGAAGCCGTTCGGCCTCGATGCGCGGGACCCCGCCTTCTGGCAGACCGGCCTCACGCTCATCGAGCGGATGATCGCCGAGCTGGAGGCGATGGAGGACTGAGCCGGCGCGCGCGGCCCCGCGCCGCGCGACCGATCCGGGCCATGGGGCTTGCAGCTTCGGCCCGGCCGAGCCGCTGGGCGGTTCGCCGATCAGATGGCGTCAGTCTGGTCGGCTCGCGCTCTAACCCCGCCGCCCGTACCCGCCGGGCAGGCGCACGCCGGGGGCGGGGCGTTCGATCAGGACTTCGCGGCGGAACCGCACGAGGCGCGCGGGGCGTCCCCCCGTCTCCGCGGTGGTCTCCCCGGTTTCCTCCACGAGGCGCTGTTGTTCGATCAGCCGGCGGAAGTTCTGCTTGTGCAGCCGCACGCCGGCGAGCGCCTCCACCGTGCGCTGGAGCTGGAGCAGGGTGAAGCTCGGCGGCATCAGCTCGAACACCACGGGGCGGTATTTGATCTTGCCGCGTAATCGCCCGATGGCGAGCGCCAGCATCCGCCGGTGGTCCTCGCGCATCTCCACCCCCGAGGCGGCCGGCGCCGGCCGGTCGGAGCCGCGCTCGCGCAACGCCTCGGCGACCAGCCCGGCCTCGTAGAGCAGCTCATAGCGTTCGAGCACGCGCTCCTCGTTCCAGCCGGCCTCCCCGGCAATGGCCCCGCCGAAGCACAGGGTCACGCGCTCGGCCTTGGTCTCGGCGAGGCGCGGGTTGGGGGCCGCGGCCGCCCAGGCGCGCAGGCCGTGGATCAGGGGATCGAGCACGGCGGGGCGCCCGTCACGCCAGTCCTCCCAGGGGAAATAGCGGTACCAGCTCTCCCAGGCGGCGTCGGCATCGCCCGCCGGGCGCGCCTCGCGGACCAAAGCGAGATAGGCGAGCGACAGGGCGCGGGCGCCGTCCTCGCCCCGGTCGCGGTCGCCGAAGGTGTAGAGCTGCTCGACATAGCCCAGCTCCTGCAGCGTCTGCCGCTCCACCCAGCTGCGCAGGCCGATCTCCAGCGTGCGGTGGCCGCGCTCCAGGGGGCCGGAGGGCAGCCCCTCGCGCAAACCTTCCCGGCTCGGGGCGTGGCGGATGGCCAGCACTTTCGGGTCGTCTCCCGTCACCGCCACGATCACCGCCGACAGGCCGATGGCAAGGCCCGGCTCCGGCGTGCCGGCGGGGAGGGGGGAAGAGACGGGAGCGGGCGTCATCGGTCTCCACGGGGCGCAAGAAGGGTCGAGTGGGCGCAGGCTGAGCGTGCGAATGCCGTGCCCGCGCTGATAGCATGGTTGCGCGCCGGGTGCCGCGATGGCAATCCGCCCGCGCGCATGTCGGGGTCAAGCTGATCCGGGCGACGCCTATCCGGGCGAAGCGGAAACCGCGTCGCGTCGATATGGGCATTAAACCAAGAAGATGGAGCGCCCCGGCGCTTCCAGGAAACGTTGAAGCACCCAAGGCATACAGCCAAGAGGCAGGAGGTGGATGATGAGCAAGGTGACGCTTCCCGGTGGTGAAAAGGTGCCCGCTCTCGGCATCGGCACCTGGATGATGGGCGAGCGCGCGGCGGCGCGGAAAGAGGAGACCGAATCGGTCCGCCTCGGTGTCGAGCTGGGCCTCAAGCTCGTCGACACCGCCGAAATGTATGGCGAGGGTGCCTGCGAGACCTTCCTCGGCGAGGCCCTTTCCGGCCTGCGCGACCAGGTTTTCCTCGTCAGCAAGGTCTACCCGCACAACGCCAGCCGCGCCGGCGTCATCGCCGCCTGCGAGCGCAGCCTGAAGCGGCTGAAGACCGACCGGCTCGATCTCTATCTCCTGCACTGGCGCGGCGGCGTGCCGCTGGAGGAGACCATCATCGGCTTCGAGCACCTCAAGAGCGCCGGCAAGATCCGCCACTGGGGCGTGTCGAATTTCGACACGGACGACATGCAGGAGCTGGAGGGCACGCCGGGCGGGGAAGCCTGCGCGGTCAATCAGGTCCTCTACAACCTCACCCGGCGCGGGCCGGAATGGGACCTGCTGCCCTGGCTGCAGCAGCATGAAGTGCCGCTGATGGCCTATAGCCCGATCGAGCAGGGGCGGATGAAAACATCCGGCGCGCTCACCGAGATCGCCGCCAAGCACGCGGCGAAACCCTTCCAGATCGCGCTCGCCTGGGCGTTGCGCTTCCCCGGAAACATCGTCATCCCCAAGGCCTCGCGCCCCGAACATATGCGCGAGAATGCCGGCGCGCGCGATATCCGGCTCGACGCGGACGACCTTGCCGCGCTGGACAAGGCCTTCCCGCCGCCGAGCCGCAAGCGCTCGCTCGAAATGCTGTGAGGGGCGCCGTCAGGCGACGGCGCGGCGGGGCTTCTCGCCGAGGAGATAGAAGCCGACCGCGACGATGACCAGGGCCCCGCCGACCAGCTCGGCGGGGCCGACCTTCTCGCCGAAGGCGAGCCAGACCCAGAGCGGGCTCAGCACCACGTCCAGCAGCATCAGCAGCCCGGCCTCGCCCGAGCGGATGAAGCGTCCGCCGGTCAGGGAGAGCACATTGGCGAGCCCCGTGGTCAGCACGCCCAGCATCGCGCAGGCCATCAGCGCATCGCCGGAGGGCAGGGCGGCCGGGGCCACCGGCAGCGCCACCAGCACGGCCGCCAGCGCCGAGGCGAGGCTCACCAGCGTCAGGTCCAGGTTGGGATGCTTGCGCGCCATCACGATGATGCCGCTCCAGCTCAGCACCATCAGCAGCGTCATGCCGATGCCGGCGAGATCGCCGGGCGTCATGGCCGCACCGGCGGTGATGACGACGCCGACGCTCGCCAGCCCGGCGGCCACGGCGAAGCGGCGCGTCAGCGGTTCGCGCATCGCCAGAAAGGCCAGCACCGCGGCGACGAAGGGCAGCACCGCTCCCACCGTCATCACCGTCGCCACCGTGGTGAGCTGCAGCGCCACGATATAGGTGACGTTGCCGGCAACCCCGAGCAGCACCGAGAGCAGGCCGACGGGGGTGCAGATGCGCGCCAGCGCCTGCCGCCGGTTGCGCGCCGTCACCAGCCAGAAGGGCAGCAGCGCCAGCGACGCGAACAGCGAGCGCCAGAGCACCACGGACCAGGAATCCATCTCCGCCAGCCGCACGAAATAGCCGACCGTGCTCCACAGCACCGTGCCCATGAGCACCAGCGTGAAGCCGCCGGCGCGCGTGTGCAGGATGGACGGCGCGAGCGGCGTGTCGGCGCAGGGTTCGGCGCGGGACATGGGTGAGCCTCGATAGGGTTGCGGTCGAACCTTGAATAGGGCTAAATAGACCGGTCGTCTAGTGGTGTGGGCGAAAAAAGTAGACCAGTCGTCTAGAAGGCGGTCCGGTGCGGTTCGGTCGATCCGTTCGGTGAATCGTCCTCGAACGCGATGCGGGGAGAATGCGCGATCCGATCGGCCTGCGGCGCAGGTGGATCGCCGCATACTCCCGTCACGGAGAAAAGAAAATGTCGACGCGGGAGAAGATTGTCGCGGCGGGGCGGCGGGCGCTGCTGGAGCAGGGCTATGAAGGCACCGGGCTCGGCCCGTTGCTGGCCTCCGTCGCCGTGCCCAAGGGATCATTCTACCACTTCTTCCCGAGCAAGGAAGCTTTCGCCGGCGCCGTGCTCGATGCCGAGGCCGGGCATTTCCGCGCCCAGCGGCTCGCGCTCTTCGAGGATGCCTCGCTGTCGCCGCTGCGGCGCATCGAGCGCCATCTGGCGCAGATCGCTAAGGACACGATGCAGGAGGGCGACGTCACCGGCTGCCTCTATGGCGTGCTGGCGCTCGCCGCGCCCGGCCTCGGGGATGACCTGAAAGGCCAGCTTGCCGGGGTCTTCTCCCACTGGCAAAGCGATCTTTCCGCCCTCATCGGGCAGGCGCAGGAAGCCGGCGAGGTCGATCCCGGCCTCGATCCGGCGGAGACCGCCGCCTACATCATCGATCTCTACGAGGGCGCGGCCCTGCGCGCGCGGGCCGGCGACGGCGCGGCCTTCGACCGCCTGCAGCGCTTCGCCCTGGCGACGCTGCGGGCGCGCGCGGCGTGAGCCTGCAACCGGCGGCGTATCGACACGAGGCGCCGGCGGTTCCATAAGGCGGCGCCGCGTTCTCTTCGAAAGCCGGACCCCGCCCGTGCCGAACCCGTCCTCGATCCTCCTCGATCATGTCACCCTCACGCGCGGCGGGCGTGTGGTGCTCGACGACGTCTCGCTGGCGCTCGGCGAGCGGCGGATCGGGCTGATCGGCACCAACGGCTCGGGCAAGAGTTCGCTGGTGCGCCTCTTCAACGGCCTGCTGACGCCCGACACGGGCCGCGTCACCGTCCACGGCATCGACGCGGCGGCGGCCCCGGCGGAACTGCCGCGCAAGGTCGGCTTCATCTTCCAGAACCCGGACCACCAGATCATCTTCCCGACGGTCGCCGAGGAGATCGCCTTCAGCCTGGAACAGGCCGGCCGCCCGCGGCGGGAGGCGCGCGAGGGTGCTGTGCCGGCGCTCGCCCGCTTCGGCCGCGCGGGCTGGGCCGAGCGCCCTGTCCATGCGCTGTCGGAAGGCGAGAAGCAGTTTCTGTGCATCATCGCCGTGCTGGTGATGGAGCCGGCGGTGATCGTGTTCGACGAACCCTTCGCCAGCCTCGACCTGCCGACGCGGCGGCGGCTGGAGGCGCTCATCGCCACCCTGCCGCAGCAGGTGGTGCTGGTGGCGCATGAACTCGACGCCTTCGCCGGCTATGACCGGGTGGTCTGGCTGCATGAGGGCCGCGTGCGCGGCGACGGCCCGCCCGACGCCACGCTCGCCGCCTACCGCGCTTTTGCCGAGGCGCTGGCGTGAGCGCGCCCGCGCCTTGGAGTGTGGAGAGGCGCCGCGCGCGCCGCCCGTGTCCCGGACAAGCTGCACGACGTGCAGCGCCGATCCGGGATCCAGGAGAGAATCCGCCGCAGGCGGCTCGATCTTGTGTGACCCGAATCAGAGGCTTCGCCGACTCTCTCCTGGCTCCCGGCTCGGCGCTTCGCCCGTGGCTCCGCTGGGCCGGGAAACGGGGGGCGCTGGCGTGATTTCGCTCTATCTGCCCGAGCGCACCTGGCTGCACGCCGTCCCCGCCGGCTGGAAGCTGGCGGCGCTCGCGCTCCTCAGCCTTCTCGTCGCGCCGCTCGAGAACCTGCCGGTGATGGGCGCGCTGATCCTCGCCGTGCTGGCGCTCTATGCCTCGCTGGGGAAGGCGGCGCTGCGCCAGCTCGCGATGCTGCGCGCCATGTGGCCGCTCTTCGCCATCCTTCTTCTCTTCCACGCCTGGAATGGCGACATCGCCACCGGCCTCGCCGTGCTCGCGCGCCTCCTCGCCATGATCCTGCTCGCCAACGCGGTGACGATGACGACCCGCATGGACGCGATGATGGACGCGGTCGAGCCGCTGCTGCGCCCGCTCGGCTGGCTCGGCCTGTCGCCACGCGCGCTGGCGCTGATGGTGGCGATGATGATCCGCTTCATCCCGCTGCTTTTCGCCCTGTGGGAAGCGCTGAACGAGAGCTATCGTGCCCGCACGGGGAGGCGCGGCGGCTGGCGTCTGCTCGCGCCCTTCTGTATTCAGACGCTTCGCCTGTCCCATCATACCGCCGAGGCGCTCAGCGCGCGCGGCGGCGCCCCGAAAGGAACCCGCCGATGAAGGATCGCTCGCTCGTTCAGATCGCGCTCTACGCCGCCATCTTTGCCGTGCTCGGCCTGCTGCCCAAATTCGACATGCCGCTCGCCGGCGGCGTGCCGATCACCGCGCAGAGCATGGGCGCGATGCTGGCGGGCGTGATGCTCGGCGCCTGGCGCGGCGGCGCGGCGATGGTGCTGGTGCTGTTCGTGGTGGCACTCGGCGCGCCCATCCTCGCCGGCGGGCGCGGCGGGCTCGGCGTGTTCTTCGGCCCCTCGGTCGGCTTCCTGTTCGGCTGGGTCGCGGCGGCCTTCGTGGCCGGCGCGATCATGCAGGCGCTGCGCAAGGCGCCGGTGTTCCCGGCGGCGCTGGTCGCCTCGGTCATCGGCGGCATCGTCGTGCTCTATGCCTTCGGCATTGTCGGCATGGCGCTGAAGACGCAGCTTTCCCTGCTCGACGCCGCCAAGGCCTGCCTCATCTTCATTCCCGGCGACGCCATCAAGGCGGTGCTGACCGCATTGGTCGCCCAGACGGTGGCGCGCGGCCTGCCGGAGGCGCTGCTCTCGCGCAACGCGTGATGGAAACCACCATCGGCGCGGATCTGCCCGCGCTCGCCGCGCGCGCCCCCGAGCGCATCGCGCTGGTGTGCGAGGGCGAACGCATCACCCGCGCCGCCTTCGCC
>JAEZMI010000395.1 GCA_023414975.1 Pseudomonadota bacterium
GGGTGAGCCGGAACGCCGCCGCGGTGCGCGCGCCGTTCATGATGGCGAGATAGCGCTCGAAGCCGACATCGCTCGCCTGCCAGACGAGCGCCCCGAGCGGCAGCAGCACGATCAGGCTGAGATAGAACAGGGTGATGCCGAGCGCGAGCGGGAAGCCCGGTATGACGCGGTTCAACGGCGGTCTCCTGAACGGCGGCCGGACCAATGGCGTATGGCCGGGGCGAGCCCGGCCATTGCCGCATTACGGGGAGGATGTCCAGCGGGCGGGGCGGTTTGCGCCCCGCATGAGCCGGCGCGCCCCGCTCACTGGCCGACGAACAGCTCGTCGAGCTTGCCGCCCGAGGCGAACTGGGTCTTCTGCACATTGGCCCAGCCGCCGAACACGTCCTCGACCTTCACGAGGCGGACCGGGGCGAACTTGTCTTTGAACTGCTCGGCCACCTTGGCGTCGACCACGCGGTTATTGGCCTTGGCGGCGACCGTCTGGCCTTCCGGCGAATAGAGGAAGGTCAGGTAGTCGGTGGCGAGCTGGCGCGAGCCGCGCTTGTCGACGACCTTGTCGACCACCGAGACCGGGAATTCGGCCAGCAGGCTGACCGGCGGCACGACGACGACGAAGTTCTTGTCCTTGTAGGCCTCCTTGGCGCTGATCACCTCGGCCTCGAAGGTCAGCAGCACGTCGCCCTGCTCGCGCTCGACGAAGGAGGTGGTGGCGCCGCGCCCGCCGGTGTCGAACACCACGACGTTGGAGAGGAACTTCTTCACGAAGGCGTCGGCCTTGGCGGTGTCGCCGCTGAACTTTTCCAGCGCGAAGGCATAGGCGGCCAGATAGGTGTAGCGGCCATTGCCGGAGGTCTTCGGGTTGGGAAAGACCAGCTTGACGTCGTCGCGGACGAGGTCGTCCCAGCTCTTGATGTTCTTCGGGTTGCCGGCGCGCACGAGGAAGGCGGGGAAGGAGTACCAGGGCGAGGAGGCGTTGGGCAGGCGGGTCTGCCAGTCCTTGGCGACGAAGCCCTTGTCGGCCAGGAACTGGATGTCCGTCACCTGGTTGAAGGTCACGACGTCGGCCTCCAGCCCCTCGACGATGGAGCGGGCCTGCTTGGAGGAGCCGGCATGGCTCTGGTCGATCTTCACCTCGGTGCCGCTCTTGGCCTTGTAGGCCGGCACGAACTCCTTGTTCACCGCCTCGAACAGCTCGCGGGAGATGTCGTAGGAGGCGTTGAGCAGGGTGGTCGGGGCCTGCTGGGCGCGGGCGGCGCCGGGCGCGAGAAACCCGAGGGCGAGCGGCGCCATTGCGGCGGCGAGAAGGAAGCGGCGCGACAGGCGCATGGCGGATCTCCGGATGCCGGCGCGAGGCCGGATAATGCAAAATTTATGCGTGAAATAATCTATTTCACAGATAAGTCTGAAGTAGCATGTGAATTGCCGGCGCGGAAGGGGTAATTCGCCGCCGATGTCGGAAACGTGCAAGGCCGGCGACGCGGATGTTCCGCCGCGGACGGGCCGGGCCCGCCCCGACCCTCGCCAGCCTGCCGCGTTCCGTGCTACTGGCTGCGCCGGAGGAGGCGGACGTGTCGCTTGACGTCAAGATTTGCGGGCTGAGCACGCCGGAAACGCTGGATGCCGCGCTGGCGGCCGGCGCGGACATGATCGGCCTCGTCTTCTTTCCCCGCAGCCCGCGCCATGTCGACCTCGCGCGGGCCGCGCGGCTTGCGGCGCAGGCGCGCGGCCGGGCGCAGATCGTCGCCCTCACCGTCGACGCCGACGACGCGCTCCTCGCCGCCATCATCGACGCCGCCCGCCCCGACATCCTCCAGCTGCACGGCCGGGAGACGCCGGAGCGCGTGGCGCAGGTCCGCGCCCGCTTCGGCCGGCCGGTGATGAAGGCGGTGGGCATTGGCGGGCCGGAGGATCTTCCCGCCCTCAAGGCCCATGCCCGCGCCGCCGACCGGCTGCTGCTCGACGCCAAGCCGCCCAAGGGCGCGGCGCTGCCGGGCGGCAACGGTGTCGCCTTCGACTGGAACCTTCTCGCCGGCCCCGCGCGCGCGAGCCTTGACCTCACCAATCCCTTCATGCTGTCAGGTGGGCTGGATCCGGCCAATGTCGGCACCGCCCTGCGCCTCATCCGGCCGGGCGGCGTGGACGTATCCTCCGGTGTCGAAAAGGCCCCCGGCGTGAAAGACCCCGACCTCATCGCCCGCTTCGTGAGCGCGGCGCGCGCGGCGGCCGCTCCGCCGGTTCCCGCGACGCCGGCCCCACCCGCCAGAGAGACGAGCCCGCCGTGAACGTCCTGAACTCCTTCCGCACCGGCCCCGACGACAACGGGCATTTCGGCATTTTCGGCGGTCGTTTCGTCGCCGAAACGCTGATGCCGCTCATCCTTGACCTCGAAAAGGCCTATGAGGCGGCGAAGGCCGATCCGGCCTACAAGGCGGAGATGGACGCCGGGCTGAAGCATTATGTCGGCCGCCCCAGCCCGCTCTATTACGCCGAGCGCTTCACCGAGCATCTGCGCCAGGGCGCCGGGGCCGGCAAGGGCGCCAAGATCTACTTCAAGCGCGAGGAGCTGAACCACACCGGCTCCCACAAGGTGAACAACGTGCTCGGCCAGATCCTGCTCGCCCGCCGCATGGGCAAGCAGCGCATCATCGCCGAGACGGGCGCGGGCCAGCACGGCGTCGCCACCGCCACGCTCTGCGCGCGCTACGGGCTGAAATGCGTCGTCTATATGGGCGCGGTCGACGTCGCCCGGCAGGCGCCCAACGTGTTCCGCATGAAGATGCTGGGCGCCGAGGTGGTGCCGGTGAAATCCGGCTCCAGCACGCTCAAGGACGCCATGAACGAGGCGCTGCGGGACTGGGTGACGAATGTGCACGACACCTTCTACTGCATCGGCACCGTCGCCGGCCCCCACCCCTACCCGGCCATGGTGCGCGACATCCAGTCGGTGATCGGCGTCGAGACCCGCGCCCAGATGCTGGAGCAGGAAGGCCGGCTGCCGGACAGCCTGATCGCCTGCATCGGCGGCGGCTCGAACGCCATGGGCCTGTTCCACCCCTTCCTGGACGATGCGGGCGTGCAGATCTTCGGCGTGGAAGCGGCCGGCCACGGCATCCCCTCCGGCCAGCACGCCGCCTCGCTCACCGGCGGGCGTCCGGGCGTGCTGCACGGCAACCGCACCTATCTGCTGATGGACGATGACGGCCAGATCACCGAGGCCCATTCGATCTCCGCCGGCCTCGACTATCCCGGCATCGGCCCGGAACATAGCTGGCTGCACGACACCGGCCGCGCGACCTATATCTCGGCCACGGACGACGAGGCGCTCGCCGCCTTCCAGCTCGTCTCCCGGCTCGAAGGCATCATTCCCGCGCTGGAGCCGGCCCATGCGCTGGCCAAGGTCATCGAACTCGCGCCGACGCTGCCCGACGATCACCTGATGGTGGTCAACATGTCCGGCCGCGGCGACAAGGACATTCCGCAGGTGGCGGAAATTCTGGGGACCCGCCTATGACCACGCGCCCGATCACCCGGCTCGACCATCGCTTCAAGGCCTGCGCCGCCGAGGGGCGGGCGGCGCTGGTGACCTTCATCACCGCCGGCGACCCGGATTACGACACCTCGCTGAGCCTCCTCAGCTCGCTGCCGGCCGCCGGCGCCGACATCATCGAACTCGGCGTGCCCTTCACGGACCCGATGGCGGACGGCCCCGCCATCCAGGCGGCGGGTCTGCGCGCGCTCAAGGCGGGGCAGACGCTCGCCAGGACCCTCCAGATGGTCCGCGACTTCCGCAAGACCGACGACACCACGCCGCTGGTGCTGATGGGCTATTACAACCCGGTCTACATCTACGGCGTCGACCGCTTCCTCGCCGACGCCAAGGCGGCCGGGGTGGACGGGCTCGTCGTCGTCGACCTGCCGCCGGAAGAGGACAATGAGCTGTGCCTGCCGGCGCTGAAGGCGGGTCTCGCCTTCATCCGGCTGGCGACGCCCACCACCGACGACAAGCGCCTGCCGGCCGTGCTCAAGAACACGGCGGGCTTCGTCTACTACGTCTCGATCAACGGCATCACCGGCGCGGCGACGCCCGATGCCCATGCGGTCGGCCAGGCGGTGGCGCGCATCAAGCGCCACACCGAGCTGCCGGTCGCGGTCGGCTTCGGCGTGCGCACGCCCGAACAGGCGGCGGCGATCGCCGCCGGCGCGGACGGCGTGGTGGTCGGCTCGGCGCTGATCGACGCGCTGCGCGGCACGCTCGACGGCGAGGACCGCGCGACCGCCGGCACGGTCGGGGCCGTCACGGCGCTGGTCGGCCGCCTCGCCGAGGCGGTGCAGGCCGCGCGGCGGGCCGCGGCCGAGTAGCGTTCGAGTCGCGTACGGGCACGTCCGCCCCGCTTTTACGGCCGCGCCGGCCTTTTCCCGCGCCGGCCTGCCTTTTCATCGCCCTTGTCGGCGCTTAGATGAGGGCGCGGCCGCCCACGGGCAGCCGCCGCCCCTTTCCGTCCGGAGCCACGCCGTTGAACTGGATCTCGAACGTCGTCCGCCCGAAGCTGAACAGCTTCCTCAATCGCCGCGAGGTGCCGGAGAATCTCTGGGTGAAATGCCCCGAGACCGGGCAGATGGTGTTCCACAAGGACCTGGAGGCGAACCTCCACGTCATTCCCGGCTCCAACTACCATATGCGGATGGACCCGACGGCGCGCCTGCGCGCGATGTTCGACGGCGGCAAATGGTACGACATCGCCCTGCCGCAGGTGGCGGCCGACCCGCTGAAGTTCCGCGACGAGAAGCGCTACGCCGACCGGCTGAAGGACGCCCGTGCCAAGACCGGCACGCAGGACGCGGTGAAGGTCGGCTATGGCAAGCTCGAAGGCCTGCCGGTGACGATCGCCGTGCAGGATTTCGGATTCATGGGCGGCTCGCTCGGCATGGCCGCGGGCGAGGCCATCGTGACCGGGCTCGAAACCGCCGCGGCGCGCGGCACCCCCTTCATCATGTTCGCCTCGTCCGGCGGGGCGCGCATGCAGGAAGGCATCCTCTCGCTGATGCAGATGCCGCGCACCACCTGCGCCATCCAGGAGCTGCGCGAGGCGAAGCTGCCCTACATCGTCGTGCTCACCAACCCGACCACCGGCGGCGTCACCGCCTCCTACGCCATGCTGGGCGACATCCAGATCGCCGAGCCGGGCGCGCTGATCGGCTTCGCGGGCCCGCGCGTCATCGAGCAGACCATCCGCGAGAAGCTGCCCGAGGGCTTCCAGCGCGCCGAATATCTGCGCGACCATGGCATGGTCGATCTCGTGGTGCACCGCCACCAGATGCGGGCGACGCTCGGCCGGCTGTGCCGGCTGCTGATGCGCGCTCCCGCCCTCGACGAGGCCCGGACGCCGGACACGCCGGCCCTCACGCCCCCGGCGGGCGAGGCCCTGCCGGCACCCGCGAGCGCCTGAGGCCGCCATGTCCGCCGCGCCCGAAGCCGGTCCATCGGAGCGGCCTCCCGTCGAAGACATATTCGCGCGGCTGCTGGCGCTGCACCCCAAGCTGATCGACCTCTCGCTCGACCGCATGTGGCGGGTGCTCGAACGGCTCGGCCACCCCGAGCGCCGCGTGCCGCCGGTGATCCATGTCGCCGGCACCAATGGCAAGGGCTCGACGGTCGCCTTCATGCGCGCCGTGCTGGAGGCGGCGGGCAAGCGGGTGCATGTCTACACCTCGCCCCATCTCGTGCGGTTCAACGAGCGCATCCGCCTCGCCGGACGGCTGGTCGACGACGCCACGCTGACCGACGCGCTGGGGCGGGCCGAAACGGCCAATGACGGGGCGCCGATCACCTTTTTCGAGATCACCACGGCGGCGGCCTTCCTGCTGTTCGCGGAGACGCCGGCGGATGTGCTGCTGCTGGAGGTCGGCCTCGGCGGCCGGCTCGACGCCACCAATGTGATCGAGGCGCCGCTGGTGTCGGTCATCACGCCGGTCTCCGTCGACCATGTCGATTTTCTCGGCGAGACGGTGGCCGCCATCGCCGGCGAGAAGGCGGGCATCCTCAAGCGCGGCGTGCCGGCGGTGATCGCCCGCCAGCCGCCGGAGGCGCTGTCCGTCATCGAACGGCAGGCCGCGCGGCTCGCGGCGCCGCTCACGGTGATGGGCGAGGGCTTCCAGGCGCATGAGGAGGCCGGGCGGCTCGTGGTGCAGGACGAGGACGGGCTGATCGACCTGCCGCACCCGCGCCTCGTCGGCCCGCACCAGATCGGCAATGCCGGCCTCGCGGTCGAGGTGCTGCGCGTCGCCGGCCAGCGCGACCCCGCGTTCCGCCTGCCCGTCGCCGCCTATGAGGAAGGGATGCGGCAGGCGAGCTGGCCGGCGCGGCTGCAGCGGCTCGGGCCGGGCGCCCTCACCGAGCGTGCGCCGGCGGGCGTCGATATGTGGCTCGATGGCGGGCACAACGCCGCCGGCGGCCAGGCGCT
>JAEZMI010000049.1 GCA_023414975.1 Pseudomonadota bacterium
GCTCCATGGAGCGCACCACGAAGGCGAAACCGGGCGCCTCTTCGAGCGCGGCGCCGAACAATTCGCCCTGCACCACGCCGATGAGGCGCAGATGGTCCGAGCGGGCCCGCTCCATGAACTTCAGGTAGTTGGCGTGGTAGACGATGCCCGAGAAATCCGTGTCCTCGTAATAGACCCGCACCGGCAGGACATGCCCACCCGGCACCAGCCGCCCGGCGAGGTGCAGGAAGGGATCGGCCCTGAGGCGCGCGGGAGAGAGAGGATCGGCGGAAACGGGATCGGGGCGCTCATTCATGGCGCCCTCATAAACGAGACCGCGCCCCTTGTGAACAAAGGGCGCGGCCGGTCATGCCGGAAGGCTCGGACGGGGGACGACGCGAGCCCGCCGACACGTCGCGAAAGGCGTCAGTTCTGGCCCTCGGGAGCCGGGGTCGGGGCCGGACGGTTGCGCCGCTCGGCCATGAACTGGTCGAACTCGGCCTTGTCCTTGGCCTGACGCAGGCGATCGAGGAAGCCCTTGAACTCCTTCTGCTCCTCCTCGAGGCGACGCAGGGTCTCCTCGCGGTACTCGTCGAAGGCGCTGTTGCCGGAGGAGGCGAAGCCGCCGCGGCCGAAGCGACCGCCGAAGGCATTGCGGAACGCTTCCACGCCCTCACCGTTCCAGCGGCCGAAACCGCGCCTGCTGCCACAAAACATCCGTCCACTCCCTATGGTAAAGGCCAGGATCGCCAAACCCAGCGGCCACCAGGCCATGAAGCCTAGGACCGTGAGCGCGATCCAGGCCGGCTTGCCGTAACTATCGAGCTTGTATGCGAGCTCCATGGCGTCCGTTCCTGGGTTAATGTTAATCACATTTACATAGGTAGGCGGCGCATGTCCCTTTGTCAAGGATCGCGCCTGGCGATCACGCATCCGCTATCGGGAGGGTCAGGAGGCGGGCGCGCCGAGGCCCTTCAGATAGACGAGGAAGCCGGCTTCCAGCAGTTCCTCCGGCGACATGGGCAGCTTGCGGCGGCTGGCATCCGGCCGGCCGAACAGCGAGGCGACGCCGTGCGCCAACGCCCAGGTGTGCAGCGCCACCATCAAGGCTGGCGGGCGGCCCGCCGCCGGCATCGCCGCGACCAGCACATCCGCCGCCTCCCGCAGCACACCGAAGGCCCGCTGGCTCGCCTGCGCCAGGGCCGGATGCGCCTCCGCCGGCAGGCCGGATTCGAACATGGCGACATAGTCCGACGGGTTGTCACGCGCGAAATCGAGATAGGCCCGGCCCATCCGCTCGAAGGCTTCCTGCGCCGTCGGCGCACCGCCCTGCCAACCCGCCTCCAGCGCCCGCGCGAAACGCTCGAAGCCGGCGGCGGCGGCGGCGGCAAGCAGTTCGTCCCGGTCGCGGAAATGCCGGTAGGGCGCCGCCGGCGACACGCCGGCGCGCCGCGCCGCCTCCGCGAAGGTGGCGCCGGCAATGCCCTTCTCGCCGATGAGGTCGAGCACGGCCTTGATCAGGGCTTCCCGCAGGTTGCCGTGATGATAGCCGCGGGACTCCCCGTTTTTGGACCAGCTCATGTGAAAAGGGCTTACATCAGGGACCGGGGAAGGTCGAGCGGACTGTTTGCGGCGCGGCGGGCCACGCCGCTACTCGCCTTCGTCAAACAGCGGCATCTGGTTGGTGGTGGCCGGCACCTGAAGCCCGAGATGGCGGAAAGCATGCGCCGTGAGCACCCGCCCGCGCGGGGTGCGCTGGATGAAGCCCTGCTGCACCAGATAGGGCTCGATGATTTCCTCGATCGCGTCGCGCGGTTCGGAGAGCGCGGCGGCGATGGTCTCGACGCCCACCGGCCCGCCGCCATAATTCAGCGCGATGACCGAGAGATAGCGCCGGTCCATCTGGTCGAGGCCGACACCGTCCACCTCCAGAGCGCCGAGCGCCCGGTCGGCCGCCTCGCGGTCGATGATCTCCTTGCCGGCGACCAGCGTGAAATCGCGCACCCGCCGCAGCAGCCGCCCGGCGATGCGCGGCGTGCCCCGTGCCCGGCGGGCGATCTCGCGCGCGCCGTCCTTCGAGATGGGGATGCCCATCACCCGCGCGCCGCGCGTGACGACGAGTTCCAGCTCGTCCACCGTGTAGAAGTTCAGCCGGATGGGAATGCCGAAACGGTCGCGCAGCGGCGTGGTGAGCAGCCCGGAGCGCGTGGTGGCGCCGACCAGCGTGAACTTCGAGAGCTGGATCTTCACCGAGCGCGCCGCCGGCCCTTCGCCGATGATGAGATCGAGCTCGTAATCCTCCATCGCCGGGTAGAGGATTTCCTCGACCGCCGGGTTGAGGCGGTGGATCTCGTCGATGAAGAGCACGTCGCGCTCTTCGAGATTGGTCAGCAGCGCGGCGAGATCGCCCGCCTTGGCAATGACCGGGCCGGAGGTCGAGCGAAAGCCGACGCCGAGTTCGCGGGCAACGATCTGCGCCAGCGTGGTCTTGCCGAGGCCGGGCGGGCCGACGAACAGCACATGGTCCAGCGCCTCGCCGCGCGCCTTCGCCGCCTTGATGAACACGTCGAGATTGGCGCGGGCCTGCTCCTGCCCGACGAACTCGGCGAGATGTTGCGGGCGCAGCGAGGCCTCGGTGAGGTCTTCCTCGCGCTTGTCGGGGGTGATCAGGCGCTTGGTCGTCATGTCTGGCCTTCCGTCCGCGCCGGAAAGACGCCGCCGGCGATGAGGATGGTGGTGGCGACGACATTGGCAAGCGCCAACACGCCGGCAAGGATCAGCGCCCGCTCTTCGACAAGGGCGCGGTACTCGCCGAAATCCATGGAAAGCACGATGACGCCGAGCGGCAGCAGGGCGACCAGCGTCACCGCGGCGAGCACGAGAAGCAGAGCGCGCGGACGGAAGGCGAGCGCAAAGGCGCAAAGGCCGGCGGCAATCTCACCGGGAACGACGGCGATGGCGGCGTAATTGGCGGAGGTGGCGCTGTGCAGCAGCCGCTCCACGGTCAGCGTCGCCAGCGTCACGCCGCCATAGGCGAAGATCAGCGCGGGGATGCGGGCCTGCCAGGTCCAGCGCGGTGCCTGCGCAGCCTTCGCCGCCCCGGCTGCGCGACCCGTGCGGGAAAAGCGCAGCATCATCGCGCGAGCTCCCGCAACCCGAGGCGGATGAGCTTTGCCGTGTCCACCCCCTCCCCTGCCTCGCGCCGCGCCGCCCCCC
>JAEZMI010000055.1 GCA_023414975.1 Pseudomonadota bacterium
TCGAGGAGCCGGACAATGAGAACAGCTTGTTCTCCGAACCAATAAAGATGCGCACCCCCTCGGCGTGTTCGGCCCGGCCCAGAAGATCGACCACACCGCGCCGGGTCTCGAGATCGTCGAACAGCAGACGCACCCGCTCCAGATCCTCGATGGCGCGCAGATCGTGCAGCAGCCGGGTCTGGCCGCGCACGATGAGCCGGCGGTCGCCCCGCTCGCCCCCCGACCAGCTGGCGAGGCCGGTTTCGACCACATGCGCGGTCAGCTCGTCGAGCTCGGCCCGCCGGGCGGCCAGCGTGCGCTCCACCTCGCTGCGCAGCTCGGCGAGGGTGCGCCCGCGCGTGCGGGCATTGAGGAAGTTGGTCGCCTCCACCAGCGCCGAGGAGGGCAGGCCGGTCGGCAGCGGCACCAGCCGGTTCTCCACCTCCCCATCCTCCGACACGAGGATCAGCAGCGCGCGGGCGGGGTCCAGCGGCACGAACTCGATGTGCTTGAGCCGCCCGTCGCTCTTCGTGCTGGTGACGACGCCGGCGCCGCGGGTGAGGCCGGAGAGCAGGTTCGAGGCCTCCGCCAGCACACCGTCGACCGTCTGGCCCTGCGCGGCGGCGCGGACCTGCGTCTCGATGGACTTGCGCTCCTCCTCCGAGACGTCGCCGATCTCCAGCAGCGCGTCGACGAAGAAGCGCAGCCCCAGTTCCGTGGGCAGCCGCCCGGCGCTGGTATGGGGAGCGTAGATCAGTCCCGCCGCCTCGAGGTCCGCCATCACATTGCGAACCGAGGCCGGCGAGAGCGTCATCGGGATGAGACGCGAGATGTTGCGCGACCCCGCCGGCTCGCCCGTGGCGAGATAGGTCTCGACGATCTGGCGGAAGATCTCGCGGGAGCGCTCGTCGAGCCGGGCGAGCTGCGGGGCGGAAGCGGAGAGCAGGGTGTCGAGGGCCATCGCGCTGCCTGTTGAGAGAGACGGGCACCATATTTCGGCAATTGCACGCGCCGTTCAAGCCGGCGCGGCGCCCTTGCGCGGCCGCCGGACATTGCGCGGGCCCCGCGGCCCCCGTAAAAGGGCCGCCACAAAGCCTCAGGAGAATTTCGCATGCGCCCCTCCCGCCGTTCCCCCGACGAGATGCGTGCCGTCAGCTTCGAACGCGGCGTTCTTCGCCACGCGGAAGGCTCCTGCCTCGTCAAGTTCGGCGAGACCCATGTCCTGGTCGCCGCCACGCTGGAAGAGCGCCTGCCGCCCTGGCTGAAGGGGCAGGGGCGGGGCTGGGTGACGGCCGAATACGGCATGCTGCCGCGCGCCACCCATGAGCGCACCCGCCGCGAGGTCACGGCCGGCAAGCCCTCGGGCCGCACGCAGGAGATCCAGCGCCTCATCGGCCGCTCGCTGCGCGCCGTGGTCGACCTCGAAAAGCTCGGCGAGCGCCAGATCACCGTCGACTGCGACGTGATTCAGGCCGATGGCGGCACCCGCACCGCCTCCATCACCGGCGCCTGGATCGCGCTGCACGACTGCCTGAGCTGGATGAAGTCGCGCGGCATGATCCCGACCATCCCGCTGCGCGATCACGTGGCGGCCGTGTCCTGCGGCATCGTGGAAGGCGAGCCCCGGCTCGATCTCGATTACGCCGAGGATTCGCAGGCCGACACGGATGTGAACTTCGTGATGACCGGCACCGGCGGCTTCGTGGAGGTGCAGGGCACGGCGGAGAAGACCCCCTTCACCGAAGAGGAGTTCACCGCCATGCTGGGTCTCGCCCGCAAGGGCATCGGCAAGCTTGTGGACCTGCAGAAGCTGGCGGTCGCCTGAGAATGGAACCCCGTCACCGTCGCCTCACCGGCCGCGTCGTCATCGCCACGCACAATGCCGGCAAGCTGGAAGAAATGCGGGGCCTGCTCGCGCCCTATGGCATCGAGTGCGTCTCGGCCGGCGATCTCAACCTGCCGGAGCCGGAGGAGACGGGCCTCACCTTCGCGGAGAACGCCCGCATCAAGGCGATCTCGGCCACCACGGCGACGGGGCTGCCCGCCTTCGCCGATGATTCCGGCCTGTGCGTGGATGCGCTCGGCGGCGCGCCGGGTCTCTACACCGCCCGCTGGGCCGGCCCGGAGAAGGACTTCTACGCGGCGATGAGCCGGGTGGAGGACGAACTGCGCGAGGCCGGAGCCAATCTGCCGGACCTGCGCCGCGCCTATTTCATTTCCGCGCTCTGCCTCGCCTGGCCCGACGGGCATGTCGAGGATTTCGAGGGCGTTGTCGAGGGCACGCTGGTCTGGCCGCCGCGGGGGCCGGCGGGCTTCGGCTATGACCCGATGTTCCAGCCGGAGGGCCACAGCCGCACCTTCGGCGAGATGAGCGGGGCCGAAAAGCACGGCCTGCCGCCGCTCGGGCGCGGCCTGTCCCACCGGGCACGCGCCTTCATGGCGCTGGCCCGCGCCTGCCTCGGGGCGACGTTTGACTGACGCTCGCCCAACGCCGCCGCCGGTCGATCCCGGCTTCGGCGTCTATGTGCATTGGCCCTTCTGCAAGGCCAAGTGCCCCTATTGCGACTTCAATTCGCATGTGCGCCATGCGCCGCCGGATCAGGCGCGCTTCGTCGCCGCGTTCCGCGCCGAGATCGCCCATATGCGCGCCGCCACCGGCCAGCGCCGCACACAGAGCGTGTTCTTCGGCGGCGGCACGCCCTCGCTCATGGAGCCGGAGACGGTCGGGGCGATCCTCTCCGCCATCGATGACGCCTGGCCGCTCGATGCGCGGGCGGAGGTGACGCTGGAGGCGAACCCCACCAGCGTCGAGGCCACCCGATTCCAGGGCTACCGCGCCGCGGGCGTGAACCGCGTCTCGCTGGGTGTTCAGGCGCTGGACGATGCCTCTCTGAAGGCGCTCGGACGGATGCACACGGCGGACGAGGCGCTCAAGGCGGTGGCGGTGGCGCGCGCGGCCTTCGGGCGCGTGTCCTTCGATCTCATCTATGCCCGGCCGGACCAGACGCCGGAGGCCTGGAGCGCGGAACTGCGCCGCGCCATCGGCGAGGGCTGCGAGCATCTCTCGCTCTACCAGCTCACCATCGAGGAAGGCACGCCCTTCGCCGCGCTCCATGCGGCGGGCAAGCTCGCCATTCCCGATGGCGATCTCGCCCGCGCCCTGTGGGACGCGACGCAGGAGACGACGACGGCCGCCGGGCTGCCGGCCTATGAGATTTCCAACCACGCCCGGCCGGGCGCGGAGAGCCGGCACAACCTGCTTTACTGGCGCTATGGCGAATATGCCGGCGTCGGGCCCGGCGCGCATGGACGCATCGACACGCCCGAGGGGCGGCTCGCCACCTCCACCCTGCGCGGGCCCGAGGAATGGGCCGCCCGCGTCGAAGCGCGGGGGCATGCCATCGTCAGCGAGGAAAGGCTGTCGCTGCCGGAGCAGGCGGACGAATTCCTGCTCATGGGCCTTCGCCTGAAGGAAGGCATCGACCGCCAGCGTTACGCGCGCCTTGCCGGCCGCGATTTCGATCCCGCCCGCGTCGCGGCGCTGGTCGAGGAAGGCATGGTCGAGGAGATGCCCGGTGCGCGGCTGCGCGTCACGCCGCTCGGTTTTCCCGTGCTCGACGCCATCGTCGCCGATCTCGCGGCGTGATTGGCCGGCCGGGTTTCCTCTGGCTCTGTACCCTCTGGCTCCGTTCCCCTGGCTCTGTGCACCTTGGCGAGGGCCGCGCCTCAACTCGCCTGCGCAAAGCTGCGCGGGGCGGGGCTGACGATCTGGGCGCTGCCCCCGCCGATCTGCATCACCGCGAGGCCCCGCTGGTTCGTGCCGTCGGCGCGGAAGCGGAAGATGCCGTCAATGCCGGTGAAGCCCGACGGGTTCTGGATCGCCGTGTCGGTGATTCCCGTCTCGCCATTGGCGCTGACGAGCGCGGCCATGAGCGACACGGCGTCATGCGCCAGCGTTGCCGTGCGCACCGGCTCGCGGCCGTAGCGCGCCTGATAGCGCTGGGAGAAGGCACGAAAGCCGGCCGGGTCCGGGGCGGCGAAGATGCCCCCGGCGAGCGAGGGCGCGGCGAACAGCTTGCGGTCGTCCCACAGCCCGGTGCCGATCAGCTGCTTGCCGGCAATGCTCACCCCGGCCGCATCGAGGGCCTGGATGATCTGCGGCACCGCATCCGCCGCGTCCGGGAGAAACAGCGCATCCGCCTGCGCGGCCGAGCCGGCGAGGCGCCGGGCGGCTTCCGCATAGCCGTTGCCGCCCGTGGCGTAGCGCTCCAGCCCCACCACGCGCCCGCCCACGACCGGCACGGTCTCGCGGAAAGCCGCCTCGACCACGGAGCCATAGGCATTGTCGGGGACCAGCCCGGCGAAGCTGCGCCGTCCGATGGAGGCGGCGTAGCGCACCGCGCGATCCACATCGGTCTGCGGCAGGAAACTCAGGAGATAGACGCCCTGCGTCGCCACATTCGTATCGGTCGAGAAGCCGACCAGCGGCACGCCCCGCTGGCGCGCCACCTGCCCGGCGGCGGCGACGGTGTGGGCGAAGACCGGACCGATGATCGCCCGCGCGCCCTCGTCGATCGCCTGCTGCGCGGCCGCCTGTGCGCCCGGTCCCGTGCCGCCGTCGTCCTTGACGATGAGCTGGATGTTGGCGCCGGTGAATTCGGCGATGGCCATTTCGGCGGCATTGCGCAGCGACTGCGCGGCCACGGCCGCGTTGCCGCTGGCGCCGAGCGGGAGGATGAGGCCGATCCGTGTCGTGCCGGTGCCCAGCACATTGGCCGGAAGTTGCGGCGCGGCCGGCTCGACCGGGGCGACGCTCGCCTGCGGCGGCGGGGTATCGCGCATCGAACCGCAGCCCACGAGAGCGGCGCTGCCGGCCATCAGCAGAAAGGCGCGGCGGCTGCGCTCGGCGGGGGAAAGCCCCCGGCGGGGCCCTGTGCGTTCGTCCTGCATGCCTGGATCTGCCGGCCTCGCTGATGACCCGCAAACAGGGTCCGCTCCAGTTGTAAGGCGAGCGGCGCCGGCCTGTCACCTCATGGCGGCATGTCCGGGCGGCCGGCGCGGCACAAAAGGCGACATATCCACGACGCCGCCACGGAAATCGCGGCGGCCCTTGCTTTTCCGCCGGGACGCGCGGCTCTACACTCGGCGCATGGACACGCCCGCTCCTGCCGACCGTTCCCGCAGCTTTCGCCTCGCCGGCCAGAGCCTTCCCGCCGCGCGGCCGCAGGCGGGGCTTCACATCGTGGCGACGCCGATCGGCAATCTCGGCGACATCACCCTGCGGGGCCTCGAAACGCTGGCCGGCGCGGACCTGATCGCCTGCGAGGACACGCGCGTGACCCGGCGCTTGCTCGATCGTTACGGCATCGAAACGCCCTTGACCGCCTATCACGATCACAATGCCGAGCAGGTGCGTCCCCGGCTTCTCGCCCGACTGGCGGAAGGCGGGTGCGTGGCGCTGGTGTCCGATGCCGGGACGCCTCTGGTCTCGGACCCCGGCTACAAGCTCGTCGCCGCCGCCATCGAGGGGGGATACCGCGTGGTGCCGCTGCCGGGCGCCTCGGCGAGCCTTGCGGCGCTGGTCGCGGCCGGGCTGCCGACCGACCGCTTCTTCTTCGAGGGTTTCCTGCCGCCCAAGAGCGGGGCGCGGCAGACCCGCATCGCCGAGCTCAAGGCGCTGCCGGCGACGCTGGTGATCTATGAGAGCGGGCCGCGCCTGCCGGAAAGTCTCGCCGATCTCGCCGCCGGGCTGGGGCCGCGTCCCGCCGCGGTCTGCCGGGAACTGACCAAGACCTTCGAGGAGGTGCGGCGCGCGGCGCTCGACGCGCTGGCCGGCCATTATGCCGAGGCGGGCGCGCCGAAGGGCGAGATCGTGCTGGTCATCGGCCCGCCGCTCGCGCAGGAGGCGTCGGCGGCCGATGTCGACGCCGCCCTGCGCCGGGCGCTCGCGACCTTGTCGGTCAAGGACGCGGCCGCGTCCGTCGCGGTGGCGACAGGCCTGCCGCGCCGCGCCGTCTATGCCCGCGCCCTCGCGCTCCAGTCGGACGATTAGGGTGGCGCGTTTGCACTCATCGTCCACCTCACCGGCCCGCCGGACCGCCTTCGCGCGCGGCGTGGCCGCCGAAACCGCGGCGGCTAATCTATTTGAATCACAGGGTTTTTCGATTGTTGCCCGCCGCGTGAAGACCGCCCGCGGCGAAATCGACCTCATCGTCCGCCACACCGACCTCCTCATCTTCGTAGAAGTAAAAGCCCGCCGCACGTTGGCGGGGGCGGCGGAGTCGCTGCTCGTGCGTCAACGCCGGCGCATTGCCGGGGCGGCCGAGATATTTCTCGCCGAACACCCTGAGTTTGCGGGTTTCGACATGCGGCTCGACGTCGTGCTTGTCGCGCCCGGTCGGCCTCCGGAGCATATCGCCGGTGCTTTCGAGGCGGAGTGATCCCGTCTCTGGACGCCGCCAACAGCGTGGCGCAACGCCCCGCGAGGGGCTACATCAGGAGCCGACCCGGCGCCTTGCGCCCTTGATCCTGAAGCGGATTATCCATGAGCTTGAACGTCGCCATCCAGACGGACCCGATCGAGCGCCTTAATATTGCTGGAGATTCCGGCTTCGCCCTGATGCTGGAAGCACAGGCGCGGGGCCATCGCCTGAGTTATTACACCACCGACCGGCTCGCCATGCGGGACGGGGTGCCGTTCGCGACCGTCAATCCGGTCGAGGTGCGGGATGTGAAGGGCGACCATTTCACCCTCGGCGCGCCGGAGCGGGTGCGGCTCGACAGTTTCGACGTCATCCTGATGCGGCAGGATCCGCCCTTCGACCTCAACTACATCACCGCCACCCATATGCTGGAGCGGGTGCATCCGCGCACGCTGGTGGTGAACGACCCCGCCCATGTGCGCAACGCGCCGGAAAAGATCTTCGTCACCGAGTTCCCGGACCTGATGCCGCCGACGCTGATCACGCGGGACCTCAATGAAATCAAGGCCTTCCGTGAGGAGTTCGGCGATATCGTCGCCAAGCCGCTCTATGGCCATGGCGGCTCTTCGGTGTTCCGCCTCACGCGCGACGACCTGAATTTCGGCTCGCTCTACGACATGTTCGCGCAGGTCTTTCGGGAGCCCTGGGTGATTCAGCAGTTTCTTCCGGAGGTTAGCGCGGGGGACAAGCGCATCATCCTCATCGACGGCGTGTTCGCCGGGGCGGTGAACCGGGTGCCGAGCGCGGGCGACCTGCGCTCGAACATGGTGCGTGGCGGCGCGGCGAAGGAGACCGACCTGACGCCGCGCGAGCGCGAGATCTGCGAGCGGCTGGGCCCCTCGCTGCGGGAAAAAGGCTTGATTCTCACAGGGATAGACGTGATCGGCGGCTATCTGACGGAGATCAACGTCACCGCTCCCACCGGCCTGCGGGCCATTGAGCGGCTGGGTGGCGGCAACCTCGCGGCGACGGTGTGGGACGCCATCGAAGCCCGCCGCGGCTGACGAAGCCGGCGCCAAAGAACGGCCGGCCGCGGGTCAATTACCCGGCGGCCGGCCGTGGATTGTCAGTGCAGTGAGGTGGACGATCAGGCCGATGAGGCCGATCCGTCCGGCGCTGACGACCGGTCAGTGCAGGCTGAGCGTGACGAGCTCGTTCTGCGCCGCCGAGGCGATCGCCGCCTCGCGGCTGTCGGTCAGCATGATCGGCGTCCCATCGGCCGCATGCAGCGTGTAGAGCTGCAGGCCGGGGGCGAGACGCGCCTGCGGGAACATCTCCGCCGCCTCTTCCGAGCGGATGGGCTTCACATAGGCGATATGCCCGTCGCCGAGATTGGCGAAAGCCTCTGGCGAGAGCGCCCCGGCCATGGCCTCGCCAACCGAGGCCGCATCGATCTGGAATTCGTTCGTCATGGTCCGCGACTCCTTTCGTAGCTGTCGAGACCGGAATTCGGGCTGCCTCACTCGTCGGTCGCTATGGTGATACGTCGGACGACGCGTTCCGGTTCCGGCCGGGCGAGATCGACCGACAGCAGACCGTTCTTCAACTCGGCGCCGAGAACCCGCATGCCATCGGCCAGCACGAAGGTGCGCTGGAACTGGCGGGCGGCGATGCCGCGGTGAAGATAGACGCGCTCGGTCTCGTCGACCTGGCGGCCACGGATCACGAGTTCCTTCTCCTCGACGGTGACGTCGAGCTGCTCGCGGGTGAAGCCGGCGACGGCCAGCGTGATGCGCAAGCGTTCCGGCTGCCCGCCCGGCGCTACCCGCTCCACATTGTAGGGCGGATAGCCGTCCGACCCCTTGATGACGCGGTCCAGCGCCCGCTCGACCTCATCGAAGCCGAGCAGGAAGGGGCTCGAAAGCGAGGGAATTCGCGACATGCTCCCAAAGTCCTTGTCTGAAGCGACTTTGCCTGATGGGACCCGCAGAGGCGGCGTCCCGTTGCGCTCAGATATGGGCGGGGCAGGCACGGCGCGCAAGATCGCCGCCGCGCGGGCGAGCGGCGGGCCGACGGGCGAGGGTGCCCGAGGCGGCGTGATTCGGGCGTTGCGGTCCCGGCGGCGCGGTTCAGGCGGTTTGGCTTGGCGGTGACTTAGGCGGCGTGACGCTCGCCGTTCACCCCGAAATGGCCGACATAGCGCGGGTTGATCTTCTCGACCGGCAGCACGATCAGCACGTCCGTGGTGCCGAACTGGCGGTCGACCACGGCGCCGCGGCCGATCTGCGCGCCGAGGCGCAGATAGCCCTTGATGAGCGGGGGAAGCTCGGTGAGGGCCGCCTTGGCGTCGAGCCCGTCCACCGGCACGAGGTCCATGCGCGCGGCGTGGCGCGGCAGGGCGTCCGCCGCCCATTCCGGGTCCACCGGGGCGAAATGATGCAGGAAGGCGAGCGGGCGGGCGAGCGCCGCCGGGTCGGTGCCTTCGAGGCTGGCGCAGCCGAACATCACGTCGATGCCGTGGCGGCGGACATAGGCCCAGATGCCGTGCCAGAGCAGCTCCACCGTGCGCTTGGTGCGGTAGGGGCGCAGCACGCAGGAACGGCCGAGCTCCAGGAAACGCCGCTCCGGATGGCGCGCCAGCAAGGGGGCGATATCGAACTCGCCGGCGGTGTAGAAGCCGCCATGGCGCTGGGCGATCTCCTGCCGCAGCAGCCGGTAGGTGCCGACGACGCGCGGTTCCGCCCGCCCGCGCACCATGCGGCAGTTTTCATGGTCGAGCACCAGAAGATGGTCGCAAATGGCGTCGAACGCATCCACGTCGCGCCGGGCGAGGCGGGCGGCGGGCGTGGGGGTCGCCGACATTTCCTCGTAGAACACGTCGTAGCGCAGGCGCTGGGCCCGGCGCACATCGGCCGCCGTCACGGCGAGGCGCACTTCCAGCGGCCCGATCCGCCCCAGCACCGCCGGGCCGCCGGGCCCGCGGCTCTCGCGGTGGCGCAGGCCCGAATAGGAACGCAGCGCCGGCATAAGCCGCGCGGGATCGAGCGC
>JAEZMI010000077.1 GCA_023414975.1 Pseudomonadota bacterium
CGGGGCGAATGTGCTCGTCGGCTCCGACAGGTCCTTCGCGCTGAACCCGGTCTCGGTGGAAGGCAATGTCGGCGCCTCGCTGGCGCTGGGCGTCTCCAGCCTGGAACTGCGTTACGTGCCGTGAGCCCGGCGGGGGCGTGAGCGCCGCGGCCCTTCGCGGCTCTTGCCCCCGTGCGGGCCTGTCCTTCTGCCCGCCTCGCTTGACAAAGGCTTGCCCTGCATGCACCCCTCCGCGCGCCCCGCGAGAGGGGTGACGTGTTTTCAGACGTGCGGCCTCCGGCCCGCGAAAAGCCTCGGGATAGACCCATGCACCGCTATCGCTCCCATACCTGCGGGGCCCTTCGCGCGAGCGATGTCGGCACCACCGCCCGCCTCTCGGGATGGTGCCACCGCATCCGCGATCATGGCGGCGTGCTGTTCATCGATTTGCGCGACCATTACGGGCTGACGCAAGTGGTGGTTGATCCCGACAGCCCGGCCTTCAAGCTGGCCGAGACCGTGCGCTCGGAATGGGTGATCCGCGTGGACGGCCGCGTGCGCTCGCGCCCCGCCGGCACCGAGAACCCGGACCTGCCGACCGGGCAGGTGGAGATGTACGCCACCGAGATCGAGGTGCTGGGCCCCGCCGCCGAGCTGCCGCTGCCCGTGTTCGGCGATGTCGAGTACCCGGAAGAGACGCGGCTGCGCTACCGCTTCCTCGATCTGCGCCGCGAGAAGTTGCACAAGAACATCATGACGCGCGGCGCCATCATCGACGCCATGCGCGCGAAGATGAAGGCGCAGGGCTTCTTCGAATTCCAGACGCCGATCCTCACGGCCTCCTCGCCCGAGGGCGCGCGCGACTTCCTCGTGCCGTCCCGCCTGCATCCCGGCAAGTTCTACGCCCTGCCGCAGGCGCCTCAGCAGTACAAACAGCTCATCATGATGAGCGGCTTCGACCGCTACTTCCAGATCGCGCCGTGCTTCCGCGACGAGGACCCGCGCGCCGACCGCCTGCCGGGCGAGTTCTACCAGCTCGACCTGGAGATGAGCTTCGTCGAGCAGGAAGACGTGTTCGCCGCCGTCGAGCCGGTGATCACCGGCGTGTTCGAGGCCTTCGCCGAGGGCAAGCCGGTCTCAAAGAATTGGCCGCGCATTCCCTATGCGGTGTCGATGCAGAAATACGGCACCGACAAGCCGGACCTGCGCAACCCCATCGAGATGCAGGACGTTTCCGAGCATTTCCGCGGGAGCGGCTTCAAGGTGTTCGCGCGGCTGCTGGAAGACGAGAAGAACCGCGTCTGGGCCATTCCCGGACCGGGCGGCGGCTCGCGCGCCTTCTGCGACCGCATGAACTCATGGGCGCAGGGCGAGGGCCAGCCGGGCCTCGGCTACATCATGTGGCGTGAAGGCGGAGAGGGCGCCGGCCCGCTCGCCAACAATATCGGCCCGGAGCGCACCGAGGCGATCCGCGCGCAGCTCGGCCTCGGCGCCGGCGACGCCGCCTTCTTCGTCGCGGGCAACCCGGAAAAGTTCGTCAAGTTCGCGGGGGCCGCGCGCACCAAGGTGGGCGAGGAGCTGAACCTCGTCGACCATGACCGGTTCGAACTCGCCTGGATCGTCGACTTCCCGTTCTATGAGTGGAACGAGGACGAGAAGAAGGTCGATTTCTCGCACAACCCCTTCTCCATGCCGCAGGGCGGGCTCGACGCGCTGAACGGGCAGGACCCGCTGACCATCAAGGCGTTCCAGTACGACATCGCCTGCAACGGCTACGAGATCGCCTCCGGCGGCATCCGCAACCACCGCCCCGAGGCGATGGTGAAGGCGTTCGAGCTGGCGGGCTATGACGAGGCGACGGTGATCGAGCGCTTCGGCGGCATGTACCGCGCCTTCCAGTACGGCGCGCCGCCCCATGGCGGCATGGCGGCGGGCGTCGACCGCATCGTCATGCTGCTGTGCGGCGTGACGAACCTGCGCGAAATCTCGATCTTCCCGATGAACCAGCAGGCGCAGGACATCCTGATGGGGGCGCCCAACGAGGCGAGCCCGAAGCAACTTCGCGAGCTGCACATCCGCACCAACCTGCCGGAGAAGTGAGGCGCGACCCTGACGCCGTCATTCCAGACGGCCGCAGGCCGATCCGGGATCGCGAATGCGTGCGAGGCAGCGTGCGGCGCGTGAGAGTGCCGCGCCAGAGCGGCTTGCGATCCCGGCTCTCCGCTTCGCTTCGGCCGGGATGACACCACGGCACCCTATCCCGAGAATTCGCTTCGGCTGGGATGACGTGGGCGCCGTGCCCTCACGCCGTCATCCCGGACGGCCGCAGGCCGATCCGGGATCGCGACCTTGCGTGCGAGGGCGGCGCGTGAGAGTGCCGCGCCAGAGCGGCTTGCGATCCCGGCTCTCCGCTTCGGTTCGGCCGGGATGACACCTCGGCCCCCTATCGCGAGACTTGTCTTCGGCCGGGATGACGTTTGGGGGCGGCGGGCGGTCCGATCTAGGGCCGCACCGGGCTCACGGGATCGGTGAGCTGGATGTTCAGCTCGTCGATCACGCTCAGCGGCTCGCCCGCCTCCACCGCCTCGACCACGGTCATGACCGGGAGGTCGCCATGGCGCGGGGTGACGCGCAGGGAGAGCGTCGAGAGCGGCTTCTGGATGAAGCTCACCAGCGCCTGCGCGGCGGGCTCCAGATCGGGCCGGTCGGCCAGCGTCTGGGCGAGCAGCAGCTCGGCGAAGCCGGCAAAGAGCTGGCGCAGCGCTTCCGGGTCCATGCCCTGCTGCTGGGCGGCTTCCTCCAGCTTGCGCTCATAGATGCCGGAATCGGTGAGGGTAATGTCGAGCGAGGCGAGGTTCGCCCCCAGCGCGCCCGCCAGCGCCTCGTCCGGCTGCGGCGAGAACAGCGCGTCGTCGACATCCTTGAGCGCCAGCTTCAGCGAGAGGGCGAAGGCGTCGGAAACCTCGGCATAGACCGGGGCGAGGGTGAGCGTGCTCGCCGCTTCGTCCCAGGTGCCGCCGAGGTCCACCGCGACGCTGGCGCGCTGCAGGCCATCCGGCACCAGGGCGAACATCGGCTTGTCGGCGGCGAAGGCGGAGGTGGGGCCGGTGACGCGCAGCGAGGCGCTCATATGGGTGGGCAGAGCGTCGGTCTCCCCGCTCCAGGAGAGGCTGGCCTTGTCGACCACCACCGGCTCGCCGCCCTGCTCGGCCGGCGCCTCGGCGCCTTCCACCGCGACGCTGCTGACCACGCCGAAGAGGCGCATCAGCCAGGAAATGTCCTTGGTGGCCTGCGGGTCGTCGGCGACATCGGCCGCGAGTTCCATGATGGCGCCCGGCCGCAGCCCGCCGATCTTCAACGCGTCGAGCCGGAAGGCCTTGCCGCCGGCGTCCGTCCCCTTCAGCCGTTCGACGGCGAGGCTGTCGAGCCGCCCCTCGTCGAGCGGGCCGGCGGTGAGGGCCGCGAGTTCGACCTTGGTGCCGTCCACCTCCACCGCGTTCATCTCCTTGAGCGCGATGGAGCGGATGCGGACGCCGTCATACGTCGCGGCGGCGGCGCGCAGCAGGGCGGAGAGCTCCGCCGGCGCGGGCTGCTCGCCCTTGGCGGTGAGCTCCTGCAGCCGCTGGCCGCTCGCCAGCAGCTCCTCGGCGGGGATGGCGGAGGGGCGGATGGCGACATCGGCGATCTCGATGGCCTTCCATTGCTGGACGAGGCCGTTATCGGCCTTCAGCTCATAGCCGTCCACCGTGATCGCGCCATAGACCGTGCGGTAGCTGTCCTCCTTCGCCCGGCGCTCCGGGTCGAGCAGGATGAGGAAGGCCGCGAGGTCGATCGAGTCCAGGTTGACGCGCCCGACGCGGCCGGTGGCGGCATTGGCGGGAGCGCCGCCCATCGTGAAGCGCGAGGGCTCGACACTGGCGCGCGCGACCCGCCCGCCGGCGATGTCGTCCAGCGTCGTCGCGCCATGGGTGACGTCGGTCTCGATCCGGTCGTTGCCGGTGCCCGAGCGGGTGGTGACGAGCGATTCCGGGATGGCGATGCGCTGGACCTTCAGCGCTTCCAGCACGGCTAGCGCGATCTGCGCCGGCTCGGTGCCTTCCGGCGTCACCGTGGTCGGGCCGACGACGCCGGTGATCTCGATCTTCGGCGCCCGGTAGGTGGTATCGATCATCGGGGCGAGCGGCGCCGGGCCGGCGAAGGACAGGTCGCGAATGTCGATCTGGCGCGCGGTGAAACGGCGGTCGTCCGGGCGGGCGACGCCATCGGCCACGAGCGAGGCGAACTTCACCGATCCCTGGCCGGGGGAGGTGAAGGCGACGTTCTCGATCTCGAAATGGCCTTTGAACAGGTCGTAGCGCACCTCGCCGCGATGCGCCTCGATCCCCGCCGCGCCGAGATCGGCGATGAGCGCGTCGACCTGCCGGCGGGCGAAGTGATTCACGATCGCGCCCAGCGCGAAGTAGCCTCCTACCAGAGCGACGAGGAGGGCGGCGGCCGCGATGACAAAAGTCTTGCGCATGGGGATACGACCTGAGAAATGACGGTACGCGCGGGTGGAATAAATCGTCCGGCGGCCGCTGTGGAAAGTAAGCTTAGCTGACCGTCGAAAGGCGGGCATTACAAAATCAGCAACTCGGTGTACGGCGAGATACGGCTCCACGCCGACATCGTTTGTACCGGGGGTAAGGAAACCCAATGGCTTCGTACATTTCCGATGACCTGCGCTCAGGGGCGCTGGTCTATCACCGCCTCCCCCGTCCGGGGAAGCTGGAGATTCAGCCCACCAAGCCGCTCGCCAACCAGCGCGACCTGGCTCTGGCCTATACTCCCGGCGTGGCCGCCGTCTGCGAGGCGATCGCCGCCGACAAGGCGCTCGCTTCCGAACTGACCGCCAAGCAGAATCTGGTGGCGGTGGTGTCGAACGGCACGGCGGTGCTCGGGCTCGGCAATATCGGCCCGGAAGCCTCCAAGCCGGTGATGGAGGGCAAGGCGGTCCTCTTCAAGAAGTTTGCCGGCATCGATGTGTTCGACATCGAGATCAACGCGCTCGAACCCGACCATGTGGTGAGCGTGGTCGCCGCGCTGGAGCCGACCTTCGGCGGCATCAACCTCGAGGACATCAAGGCACCAGAGTGCTTCGAGATCGAGGAGCGGCTGCGCGAGAAGATGGGCATTCCCGTCTTCCATGACGACCAGCACGGCACCGCGATCATCGTCGCCGCCGCCATCGTCAACTCGCTGCATATCGGCGGCAAGAAGCTGGAGGACGTCAAGATCGTCACCTCCGGCGCCGGCGCGGCGGCCATCGCCACGCTGCGGCTGCTGCTTTCCATGGGCGCCAAGCGCGAGAACATCTGGGTCACGGATATCGAGGGCGTGGTCTATGAGGGCCGCACCGCGCTCATGGATCCCTATAAGGGCGCCTTCGCGCAGAAGACCGACGCCCGCACGCTCGCCGAGGTGATCGTCGGCGCGGACATCTTCATCGGCCTGTCCGCCGGCGGCGTGCTGAAGCCGGAGATGCTCAAGGCCATGGCCGATCGCCCGCTCATCATGGCGCTGGCGAACCCGACGCCGGAGATCATGCCCGACCTCGCCCGCGAGGCGCGCCCGGACGCGATGATCTGCACCGGCCGG
Source organism: Pseudomonadota bacterium (assembly GCA_023414975.1). Taxonomy (GTDB): domain Bacteria; phylum Pseudomonadota; class Alphaproteobacteria; order Rhizobiales; family Xanthobacteraceae; genus Ancylobacter. The sequence goes on from JAEZMI010000077.1 coordinate 5,617, forward strand.
TCGGACTTCCCCAACCAGGTGAACAACGTTCTCTGCTTCCCCTTCATCTTCCGCGGCGCGCTGGATGCCGGGGCGACGCAGATCAACGAGGCGATGAAGATCGCCGCGGTGCACGCCATCGCCGAGCTGGCGCGCGACACGCCGTCCGACGTGGTGGCCCGTGCCTATGGCGGGGAAACGCCGGTGTTCGGCCCCACCTCGCTCATTCCCTCGCCCTTCGATCCGCGCCTCATCCTGCGCGTGGCGCCGGCGGTGGCCCGCGCGGCGATGGAGTCGGGCGTGGCCAAGCGGCCGATTGCCGATTTCGACGCCTATCAGGAGCAGCTCGACCGCTTCGTCTTCCGCTCCGGCCTCGTGATGAAGCCGATCTTCACGCTCGCCCGCCAGGCGCCCAAGCGCGTGATCTATGCCGAGGGTGAGGATGAGCGCATCCTGCGGGCCGCGCAGGTGGTGGTGGAAGAGGGGATCGCCCGCCCCATCCTGATCGGCCGCCCGTCGGTGGTGGAAACCCGCCTCGAACGCTTCGGCCTCTCCATCCGGCCGGGCCGCGAATTCGACCTCATCAACCCCGAGGACGACCCGCGCTACCGGGACTATGTGCAGACCTATGTCGAGCGCGCCGGCCGTCGCGGCGTGACGCCCGAGCTCGCCCGCACGCTGGTGCGCACCACGCCGACCGTCATCGCCGCGCTGGCGGTGGTGCGGGGCGATGCCGACACCATGCTGTGCGGCGTGGAGGGACGTTTCATCCGGCACCTGCGCCACATTCGCACCATTATCGGCCTCGCGCCGGGCGTGCGCGATGTGGCGGCGCTCTCCATGCTGCTGACCCAGAAGGGCGCCTTCTTCCTCTGCGACACGCAGGTGACGAACGACCCGAGCGCCGAGGACCTGGCCGAGATGGCCATCCTCTCGGCGGCGCATGTGAGGCGCTTCGGCATCGAGCCCAAGGTGGCGCTGCTCTCGCACTCCGACTTCGGCTCGCGCGACGACGCGAGCGCGGTGAAGATGCGCCGCACGCTCGACCTGGTGATCGAGAAGGCGCCCGATCTCATCGTCGACGGCGAGATGGAAGGCGACAGCGCCCTCGTGCCGGAAATGCGCGAGCGCGTGATGCCGGGCTCGCGCCTGCAGGGCGTGGCGAACATTCTCGTGATGCCGAATCTGGATGCCGCCAATATCGGCTACCAGATGGTGAAGGTGTTCGGCGACGCGCTGCCGGTCGGCCCGATCCTGCTCGGCACGGCGCGCCCCGCGCATGTGCTCACCCCCTCCGTGACGGCGCGCGGCGTGGTCAACATGACCGCGATTGCGGTGGTCGAGGCGCAGAACGGCTGAGCGGCCGGCTGCAAGACGCAGGGCGCGCGGGGTCTTTCCGCGCGCGCCCTTTTTCATGTGCGGCGCGTTCTTGCGGGATCGCGGCGGGTTCTTGCGGCGCGGGCCGGGAGCGGTGCCGGCCTTAATCGCGCCGTAACCGGTCGACCGATAACGTCCGGGTTCCATGTGGCGCAGCCCGCTTCGCGCCGCATTCCGGGGGAACCGTGATGCCTCGCCGCTGTGCCGTGCTTCTCGCTGCGGGCCTGTGCCTCGCGGCCGCGCCCGCCAGGGCCGGCGGCAATGGCGGCGCAATGAACGGGGCCGTGTTCGGCGGGGTGACCGGGGCGATCCTGGGCGGGGCGCTCATCGGCACCGGGACCGGCGTGCTGCTGGGCGGCGCGCTGGGCGCCGCCGGCGGCGCCGCGCTCGGCCGGAACCGCGGGCCGGAAGGGCGTTACTACATCCGGCGCGGCACCTGCCATTACCGCTACCCCAATGGCCGCGTGGTGCGCGTGAGCTACGACTATTGCTACTGAACGGTAAGCTCGTGTGCGGGCGATTTGATGCCTGTTTCCTCCCAAGAAAACTATCGCAATTTCGCCATATGAGTGGCGAAAAGGCGGCATGATTTGCCGTTTAAAAGCCATATTCCTCGCCAATCTGAACGGGCACGGATTTGGCCGAAGGACTGCTCCGCCCGCGGGCGCACAGGTTTTCGCACAAGCCGTCTGCCGGCGGGCGCCATCCGGGGTTCGCCGCTAAAAATCCTGGTCTCCTAAGGTTTCTTTCTATGGCTGATACCGGCACCGTTAAGTGGTTCAACGAGCAGAAGGGCTACGGCTTCATCCAGCCCGATGGCGCGGGCAAGGACGTGTTCGTTCACATCAGCGCCGTGCAGCGCTCGGGCCTGCAGGGCCTGCGCGAGGGCGAGAAGGTTTCCTTCGAGCTGCAGACGGACCAGCGCTCGGGCAAGACCTCGGCGGTGAACCTGCGTCCGCTCTGAGCGGTGCGGGCGGAACGGGCGGCGTGCCGCCCGTTCGGACCAGAGGCGGCTGTCGCTTTTGCCTCCCTCGGGCCGACGGCGCGCGGGCGGGGGTGTTTGCCGGCTAAAGCGGCCTTCCCCACAGTAACGGCCGATGGTGTCGGCCCTTGCATTGGCGCGCATTCGCGCTAGTCTTCCTGCCAGATTTTGGCTGGACTCTGGGCCGCTTCACCCTGGCCTTGCCGGGTGCACGTTCAGCTTTTCTTCCAAATTCGACCCAGCGGCAGGGGCCCCGCGCCTGCTGAATGTGCAACCTCGATACGTGAGACTACCCTGATGTCTACCCAGACCGGCACCGTGAAGTGGTTCAACGACCAGAAGGGCTACGGCTTCATCCAGCCTGATGGCGCTGGCAAGGACGTGTTCGTCCATATCAGCGCGGTCCAGCGCTCGGGCCTGCAGGGCCTGCGCGACGGCGAGAAGGTTTCCTTCGAGCTGCAGACCGACCAGCGTTCGGGCAAGACCTCCGCGGTCAACCTGCGCGTGGGCTGATCCGCCTTCGGGTCGCACCAGGCGTCCCGCTCGAAGCCGCCGCTCCCGCCAGAGCGGCGGTTTTTTGTTTGTGCACGGCGCATCCGGCGCGAGGGCGGGCGCCGGGTTCCCTTGAGGCTCAGCCGGCGGGCGCCGGGAACCGTTCGAGCAGAACCATGTCGCGCCCGCCATAGCTCGCCCCGGCAAAGCGCGTGAAGCCGAGCCGGCCGGCGACATGCAGCGAGGCCGCGTGGCTCGCCTCGATCATCGCGGTGATGCGCCTGGCCGGGTGGTGCGCGTCGGCCCAGCCAAGCGCCGCCTCCATCGCCTCGCGCGCATAGCCCTTGCCATGGGCGGGACGGGCGAACACCCAGCCCGCTTCCAGCGTGCCCTCCAGCGAGGGCGAGAGCGGGCGGCGAAAATCATGAAAGCCCGCCTCGCCGACAAAGGCGCCGCTCGCGCGCTCCTCGACCGCGAAATGCCCGAAGCCGAGAAAGTGCCACAGGCCGGGATGGCGCAGGAAGCGGTGCCACGCCGCCTCGCGGGTGAAGGGCTCTCCCCCGATGAACCTGACCACCGCCGGCTCCGCCCACATCGCCGCATAGGCCTCGAAGTCGCCCAGCCGGTGCGGGCGCAGGATGAGCCGGGGCGTGGTGAGGGTGGGGGGCGTCATGCTCGGATCCGTTACATGTCATCGCAAACGAAAACGGCCGGGACATGCCCGGCCGTTTGGTGTCGCTGGAGCATGCGCCGATCCGATTGAATCAATCTGATCGGATCGCGCGCTAAGCCGAAGCCTCAGCTGCAGCCGGTCGTCGAGCCGCAGGTCTCGCACTTCAGGCAGGTGACGTTAAGCACCATGGTGAAGTTCTGGCACTCCGGGCAGGCTTCGCCCTCATAACCCTTGGCGCGGGCGATGGCGCGGGCTTCCGCCTTGGTCGGGCCGGCGGCAGCGGGCGCCGCGGCGGGGGCGGACCAGGGCAGGGCGTCGGTCGCGCCGAGCGCCTCGTCTTCCTCGGCCTCCGGCTCCGCCTTGAGGGCGGTCGCGCCCTGAACGGCGCCGCGCAGGGCGGTGACGTTGGACGCCGCGGCGGAAGTCGCCGTCGCCGGGGTCACGGTGGAGCCGGCCGGCACCACCATCAGCCCGACCGAGCGGCCGCGCGTCAGGCCCTTGGAGACCATGCGCGAGGCCGGGGTGACGCCGGGTGCCGCCTTGCCCTCGTCCACGCCCTTGCCGAGCGCGTCGAAGTTCGATTCGCCGAGATCGACATGGCCGAGGTCGTTGCGGCCGAGATAGGAGACGGCCAGTTCGCGGAAGATGTAGTCGAGGATCGAGGTCGCGTATTTGATCGTGTCGTTGCCCTGCACCGGGCCGGCGGGCTCGAAGCGGGTGAAGGTGAAGGCGTCGACATACTCCTCCAGCGGCACGCCGTACTGGAGACCCAGCGAGACCGAGATGGCGAAGTTGTTGATGAAGGAGCGCAGCGCCGCGCCTTCCTTGTGCATGTCGATGAAGATCTCGCCGAGGCGGCCATCATCATATTCGCCGGTGCGCAGATAGACCTTGTGCCCGCCGACCACCGCCTTCTGGGTATAGCCC
>JAEZMI010000089.1 GCA_023414975.1 Pseudomonadota bacterium
GGCGAAGCTGGGATCGGCATGAGCTTCGGCGCGCCGCTTCGTCCAAACAGGGATCGCGACCCCGGTTTCGGCGTCTATGTCCACTGGCCGTTCTGCGCGGCCAAGTGCCCCTATTGCGACTTCAACAGCCATGTCCGCCACCAGCCGGTGGACCAGGAGCGTTTCGCGGCCGCCTTCGCGACGGAAATGGCGACCATGCGCGAGCGGACCGGCCCGCGCGAGGTGACCAGCATCTTCCTCGGCGGCGGCACCCCCTCATTGATGAGGCCGGAGACGGTCGGCGCCGTGCTCGACGCGGTGGCCAGGAACTGGAGCGTGCCCGACGGCATAGAGGTGACGCTCGAGGCCAATCCGTCCTCGGTGGAGGCGGAGCGTTTCAGGGGATACCGCGCGGCCGGGGTCAACCGGGTGTCGCTCGGCGTGCAGGCGCTGAACGATCAGGACCTGCGCTTCCTCGGCCGGCTGCACAATGTGGAGGAGGCGCTTCACGCCATCGAACTCGCCCGCCAGACCTTCCCGCGGCTTTCCTTCGACCTGATCTATGCGCGCCCGGGCCAGACGCCCGAGGCCTGGGCGGCGGAGCTCGAGGAGGCGATCGGCCATGCCGCCGACCACCTCTCGCTCTACCAGCTGACGATCGAGGAAGGCACGCGCTTCCATTCGCTTCATGCGGCGGGCAAATTCGAGATCCCCGACGGCGAGCATGCGGCGGAGCTTTATGCGGTCACCCAGGAGGTGACGGCGGCGCGCGGCCTGCCGGCCTACGAGATCTCCAACCACGCCAGGCCGGGTGCGGAGAGCCGCCACAACCTGACCTACTGGCGATACGGCGAATATGTCGGCGTCGGGCCGGGCGCGCATGGGCGCTTCGTCGAGAACGGCCGCCGCGTGGTGACGGTGGCCGAGAAGATGCCGGAGACCTGGGCGAACCTGGTCGAGGCAAAGGGCCACGGCGTGACCGGCGGCGAGGTGCTGACCCGCTCCGAAGAGGCCGACGAATACCTGCTGATGGGGCTCAGGCTTGCCGAAGGGATCGACCTGCCGCGTTACGAGCAGCTTTCCGGCCGGGGCTTCTCGCCGGACAGGCTTTCCGTGCTGCAGGAGGAGGGGCTGGTCGAGCCGGTCGGCAATTCCAGGCTGCGCGCGACGCCGTCAGGCATGATCGTGCTCGACGCCGTGGTGGCCGACCTCGCGCGGTGAGGCTTTTGCGCGGGGCCAAGGCGAGCCAGGCAGATGTCGAAGCGACTTGGCAAAGGCTGCCGGCCGTCAGTGGGCGACCGGACGGCGGCGCTCGGGCAAGGCGCCCGGACGGTTGGCGACAGGCTGCGCCTGGCGCGGCAGGACGATTTCGCTTTCGCTCTTGCGCCGGGGGCTCTTCACCGGACGCGGCGCTGAACGCTTGTCCTCGTCGGTCTCGCGGCCGGCGTAATAGGGTTCGAACGAATCGTGCATGATGAGGTTGGCCATAACATCCTCCCGTGGCCCCGTTTCTTGCTGCCCTAACCCTTGGTCTCCGGTTTGGTTCCCGACTGTGGCGAACGGATGGCAATCGGGGGAAGAATTTCGGGGGGCTTGCCGGAGCGGCATGACGGCTGATTAATGCGCGACATGGAAAACCAGACCAGCAGCTATGTCGTCGGACAGGCCGTGATCGCGGCAAGGCCGCTCGAGCCTGCGCTCTACCTGGTGGCGACGCCGATCGGGAATCTCGGCGACATCACGCTGCGCGCGCTGGAGACGATCGCCGCAGCCGACGTGCTCGCCTGCGAGGACACGCGGGTGACCCGGGTGCTGCTCGACCGCTATGGCATCAGGCAGCGGCCGGTCGCCTATCACGAGCACAACGCGGCGGAGGCCGGGCCGAGGCTGATCGCCGCGCTGGAGGCAGGCAGGAGCGTGGCGCTGGTGTCGGACGCCGGCACGCCGCTCGTCTCCGATCCGGGCTTTCGCCTGGTGGAGCAGGCGCAGGCCGCCGGCATCAGGGTCGTGCCGATACCCGGACCGTCGGCGGTGCTGGCGGCGCTGACGGCTTCGGGCCTGCCCTCCGACGCGTTTCTGTTTGCCGGCTTCCTTCCGGTGAAGGACGGCCAGCGCAAGACGAGGCTCGGCGAACTGGCGGCGGTGCCGGCGACGCTGGTCTTCTTCGAGTCGCCGCGGCGCGTGGCCGAGACGCTGGCCGTGATGGCCGAGATCTATGGCGACCGGCGCGCGGCGATCGGACGCGAACTGACCAAGACCTTCGAGGAGATGCGGACCGGGACGCTGGCGGAGCTGGCCGCGCATTACGCCGAGGCGCCGACGCCGAAGGGCGAGATCGTCATCTGCGTCGGTCCGCCCGAGGAGAAGGCGGATGCGCCCGACGATGTCGACCGCCTGCTGACATCGCTGGCCTCCGAGATGCCGGCTTCCAAGGCGGCGGCGGAGGCGGCGAAGATGACAGGGCAACCCAAGCAGGCGCTCTATCGCCGGCTGCTGGAGCTCAAGGATGGCTGAGCCCGGCTCCGGGCGCGAACGGAATGCCGCCGCAGCGCTGAAGCTGCGCCGAAAAGCCTACCGGCGCGGCCATTCGAGCGAATGGCTGGCCGCGGCGGCGCTGATGCTCAAAGGTTTCCGCATCGTCGCGCGACGATACCGCACGAAGCTCGGCGAGATCGACCTGATCGCAAGGCGCGGCGACCTGGTGCTGATCGTCGAGGTGAAGGCGCGCAAGACGCTGATGGAGGCGATGGAGGCGATCGCCCGCGAATCCGAACGGCGCATCGAGGGCGCCGCCGACCTCTGGCTCGCGCGGCAGAAGGACTACGCGAAGCTCTCGGTGCGCTTCGATATGGTGGCGGTGCTGCCCTGGCGCTGGCCGGTGCATGTGGAGAACGTGTTTTACGGGCGGAACTAGGATTTCCACCGCCTCGCGGGAGCCCTGGCGGGGCTGGGCTTGAATCGACGCCCGTTGCCGGTTATCGGGCAACCGC
>JAEZMI010000090.1 GCA_023414975.1 Pseudomonadota bacterium
GAGCCAGGGATAGCCGTGATAGGCGAAAATGACCGGCTTGTCGGTGGTGAACAGCGCGTCGAAATCGGTGTCCGACAGCCCGTGCGGGTGCTCGGACTGCGGCTGCAGCGTCATCAGGTCGACCACATTGACCACGCGCACCTTGAGGTCCGGGAAGAAGCCGCGCAGCAGGTCGGCGGCGGCCAGCGTCTCCAGCGTCGGGATGTCGCCGGCGCAGGCCAGCACGACATCGGGCTCGCCGCCGCGGTCGTTGCTCGCCCATTCCCAGATGCCGATGCCGGTCGAGCAGTGGTTGATCGCCGCGTCCATGTCGAGCCACTGCAGCGCGGGCTGCTTGCCGGCGACGATGACGTTCACGCGGTTCCAGCTTTTCAGGCAGTGCTCGGTGACGCAGAGCAGCGTGTTGGCGTCCGGGGGCAGATAGACGCGCACGATCTCCGCCTTCTTGTTCACCACATGGTCGATGAAGCCGGGGTCCTGGTGGCTGAAGCCGTTATGGTCCTGCCGCCAGACATGGGAGGTGAGCAGGTAGTTCAACGAGGCGATGGGCCGGCGCCATTCCACTTCATTGGCTGTTTTCAACCACTTGGCGTGCTGGTTGAACATGGAGTCGATGATGTGGATGAAGGCCTCGTAACATGAGAACAGGCCATGGCGTCCGGTGAGAAGATACCCTTCCAGCCAGCCCTGGCACATATGTTCCGACAGCATCTCCGTGACGCGGCCATCGAGGGCGAGATGATCGTCCTCCGGCAGGGTTTGCGCGTTCCAGGCGCGGTTCGTGACCTGGAACAGCGCCTGCAGCCGGTTCGACGCCGTCTCGTCCGGGCCGAAGACGCGAAAATTGCGGGTGGCGAGGTTCTCCTTCATCACATCGCGCAGGTAAGTGCCCATGATCGCGGTGGATTCCAGTTCCACCGTGCCCGGTGAGGGCACCGTCACCGCATAGCCCGCAAAGTCCGGCAGGCGCAGGGGGCGGCGCAGCACGCCGCCATTGGCGTGCGGGTTGGCGCTCATGCGCTTCTCGCCCGTGGGGGCGGTGGCGGCGATCTCCGGCTTCAGGCGGCCGGATTCATCGAACAGTTCGTCCGGCCGGTAGCTCTTCAGCCATTCTTCGAGCAGCGCCAGATGCTCGGGCTTCGACATATCGGCGAAGGGCACCTGATGCGCGCGCCAGTAGCCTTCCGTCTTCTTGCCGTCGACCGTCTTCGGGCCGCTCCAGCCCTTCGGGCTGCGCAGCACGATCATCGGCCAGCGCGGGCGCTCCCCAAGCCCTTGCCCGCGCGCGGTTTTCTGGATGTCGGCGATCGTGCCGAAGGCCTCGTCCATCGCTGCCGCCATAAGCTGGTGCATGGTCGCGGGGTCGTCGCCCTCGACGAAGATGGGGTCGTGCCCGTAGCCGATGAGCAGGGCCTTCAGTTCCTCGTGCGGGATGCGGGCGAGGACGGTGGGGTTGGCGATTTTGTAGCCGTTGAGGTGCAGGATGGGTAGGACGGCACCGTCGCCCGCCGGGTTCAGGAACTTGTTGCCGTGCCAGGAGGTGGCGAGCGGGCCGGTTTCCGCCTCGCCGTCGCCGATGACGCAGGCGACCACCAGATCGGGGTTGTCGAGCACGGCGCCATAGGCGTGCGACAGCGAATAGCCGAGCTCGCCGCCCTCGTGGATGGAGCCCGGCGTCTCCGGCGCGGCATGGCTGGGAATGCCGCCGGGGAAGGAGAACTGCCTGAAAAGCCTGCACAATCCGGCTTCGTCCTGCGACACGTCGGGGTAGAGTTCGGAATAGGTGCCTTCCAGATAGGTGGCCGCTACCACGCCCGGCGCACCATGGCCGGGGCCGGCGATGAAGAGGATATCGTTACCCCTCTCGCGAATGATGCGGTTGAGGTGGACATAGATGAAGTTCAGCCCCGGCGTGGTGCCCCAATGGCCCAGCAGGCGCGGCTTAACGTCTTGCAATGTCAGCTTTTCCCGCAGCAGCGGGTTGGCCAGAAGATAGATCTGCCCGACCGAGAGGTAATTGGCGGCGCGCCACCAGGCATTCATGCGCTCGACGAGCTCGGCACTCAGCGGCGCCGGGGCGGGGGAAGTCGCGTTCGGCATCGTGTCGGTCTCCCAAGGGCGGTTCAGGGGGTGGAGCGGCGGTGCAGTCAGGCGGACGATCCGTGCAGTGTGAGTGAGGCGGCGGTCCGGCCGGCTCATCCCGCGCGCCGCGATGGGCCGGCGAGGAACGGAACATCCTCCGCGCGAGATGGGCGACTACGAGTAACTGTCGCTCCGGCGGCGGGAGGGAATAGGGAAGAGTGCGGATGTCGCGCGCTTCGCCGCCTTTCCGTGCCGGTTTTCGCGCGCCGTTTTTCTCCGGCGGGTTTTCGTCATGGCGCGTCTTTTCGGGGCAACTTTCGTGCGGCGCGCCGAATCCATCGCCTTGGCGGCGGAAGGCCAGGTGAAGGCGCAGATTCAGAAGGCGCCGCCGGAGAGCATCAATGATATCTTCGACGCGCTGAAGGCCGGCGAGGTCGAGGGCCGCCTGGTGCCCGACCTCGCGTGAGACCCCCGAGGTCGTGATACGGCGCCTGGGGTGCGTGGATGAGCGGCGCGGGCCTGCGGGGCGCGCGGCCGCGAGCCTCAAGGGAGGTCCGATGTCGCTCAGGTCGCTGCGCGGGAGTCTCGGGTCGCTGCGCGTGAGTCTGGCGGGCGTGCTGCTGCTTGCGTGCCTCGCGCCGCCCGCGCCCGCGGTGGCGCAGGAAAGCGGGCTGAAGGCGCGGCTTCAGTCGCTGATGGACCGCCTCAACGGGCGCGCGCTGCCGGCGGAATTCTTCAAGACCAATGGCCGCCTCGAATCCGAGCAGGTGCTGATCGCCTCGAAATTCGCCGGGCGGGTCGCGCAGGTGCTGGTCGAGGAAGGCCAGACGGTCGACGCGGGTGAGGTTGTCGCCCGCATGGACACGACCGAACTGACCGCCCAGCTTGCCGGCGCGCAGGCGGATGTGCGGCGCGCCGAGAAGGCCATCGCCGAGGCCGAGGCCGCCATCACCCCGCGCGAGGCCGAGCGCGTGCTGGCCGAGCAGGAATATGAACGCGCCGCGCGGCTGAAGCAGAGCGGCTACGGCACCATCCAGTCCGCCGATACGCGCCAGAGCCAGCTCAATGTCGCCATCGCCGCGCAGAAGGCGGCGCAGGCCTCGCTCGACGAGGCCGACGCGGCGGCGGACGCGGCGCGGGCGGAGGTGGCGCGCATCCAGTCGCAGATCGACGATGCGGTTCTCAAGGCGCCCCGGCGCGGGCGGGTGGAATACAAGCTGGTGCGCACCGGCGAGGTGGTGGCGGCGGGCGCGCCCATCGTCACCCTGCTCGACCTGCGCGATGTCTACATGACCGTGTTCCTGCCCGCGCGCGTCGCCGGGCGGCTCGCCATGGGGGACGAGGCGCGCATCGTGCTCGACCCCGCGCCGGACTATGTCATCCCCGCCACGGTGAGTTTCGTCGCCTCGAGCGCGCAATTCACGCCCAAGACGGTGGAGACGGCGGATGAGCGGGAAAAGCTGATGTTCCGCGTGAAGCTGCGCCTCGCGGCCGACCTGCTCAGGCAATATGAGGACCGCGTGAAGACCGGGGTGCGCGGTGTCGCCTATGTGCGCACCGCGCCCGACGCCGCCTGGCCCGACTGGCTCAGCATCAAGCTGCCGCAATGAGCGCGGAGGGGAGCGCCGACCGGAGCGCCGATGGGAGCGCCAAGGGGAGCGCGGCGCCCGACGGCCCGGCCGGCGCCGTGCTGACATTGGCCGGCGTCACCCATCGCTATGGCAAGACCCGCGCGCAGACCCGCGCGCTCGACGGCGTCGACCTTGCCGTGCCCGCCGGCTGCATGGCCGGGCTGATCGGGCCGGACGGCGTCGGCAAATCCACCCTGCTCTCTCTCGCCGCCGGGGTGACGCGGCTGCAGGCGGGCGCGGTCCGCGTGCTCGGCGGCGACATGGCACAGGCCGCCTGGCGCCGGCAGGCGGGGGCGCGCATCGCCTTCATGCCGCAGGGGCTCGGGCGCAACCTCTACCCCACGCTGTCCGTGGCGGAGAATCTCGATTTTTTCGGCCGCCTGTTCGGGCAGGGCGCGCGGGAGAGGGCCGAGCGCATCGCCGAACTCATCGCCGCGACGGGGCTGGCGAGGTTCGCCGACCGGCCGGCCGGCAAGCTCTCCGGCGGCATGAAGCAGAAGCTCGGCATCTGCGCCGCGCTGATCCACGATCCCGACCTCGTCATTCTCGACGAGCCGACGACCGGGGTCGACCCCCTCTCGCGCCGCCAGTTCTGGGAACTGATGGACCGGCTGCGGGCGCGGCGCCCGACGATGAGCGTGCTCGTCGCCACCGCCTATATGGAGGAAGCCGAGCGCTTCGACTGGCTGGCGGCGATGAACGCGGGACGGGTGCTCGCCACTGGCAGCCCGGCGAATATCCGCGCGGCGGCCGGCGCGGCGACGCTGGAGGCGGCCTTCATCGCGCTGCTGCCGGAAGAGGAGCGGGCGCAGGCGGGCGCCATGCCCGACTTGCCGCGCCGGCCCCTTGACGGCCCGCCCGCCATCGAGGCGACCGGGCTCACCCGCCGCTTCGGCGATTTCGTCGCGGTGGACCATGTGAATTTCCGCATCGAGAAGGGCGAGATCTTCGGCTTTCTCGGCTCGAATGGCTGCGGCAAGAGCACGACCATGAAGATGCTCACCGGCCTGCTGCCGGCGAGCGAGGGCGAGGCGAAGCTGTTCGGCGCGCCGCTCGCGGGCGGGGACATGAGCACGCGCAAGCGCGTCGGCTATATGTCGCAGGCCTTCTCGCTCTATGCCGAACTCACCGTGCGGCAGAATCTCGACCTGCACGCGCGGCTGTTCGAGATTGCCGACGGGCCGGCGCGCGTCGCGGAAATGGAGGCGCGCTTCGACCTCGCCGGCGTGGGGGATGTACGGCCCGACAGCCTGCCGCTCGGCATCCGCCAGCGGCTGCAGCTCGCCGTGGCGCTGATCCACCGGCCGGAAATCCTGATCCTCGACGAGCCGACCTCGGGCGTCGACCCGGTGGCGCGCGACGGCTTCTGGCGCGAGCTCATCAAGCTCGCGCGCGAGGACGGGGTGACGATCTTCCTCTCCACCCATTTCATGAACGAGGCGGAGCGCTGCGACCGCATCTCGCTCATGCATGCCGGACGCGTGCTGGCGGTGGGCACGCCGGAGGAGCTGCGGCGCCAGCGGGGGATGGCGACGCTGGAGGAGGTGTTCATCGCCGTGCTGGAAGAGGCCGGCATGGGCCGCGAGGAGGGCGCGGTGGCGTTGGCGGAGCGCAGCGCCCCTGTCACCCGCCCGCGCCGCTTCGATCCCGGCCGGCTCTGGGCCTATGCCTGGCGCGAGGCGCTGGAGCTGACGCGCGACCGGGCGCGCCTCGCCTTCGCGCTGATCGGCCCGATCCTGCTGCTGCTGACCTTCGGCTATGGCATCTCCTTCGATGTCGAGGACCTGCCCTACGCCGCCTTCGACCAGGACCAGACCACGCAGAGCCGCCAGCTTCTGGAGGCGTTCGAGGGCTCGCGCTATGTCGAGCGCCACGCCCCGCTCGGCTCGGCGGAGGAGCTCGACCGGCGCCTGGCGGACGGCGAACTGAAGCTCGCCATCGAGGTGCCGCCGGATTTCGGCCGCGACCTGCTGCGCGAGCGCGTGCCGGAAGTGGGCGTGTGGGTGGATGGCGCCATGCCGTTCCGCGCCGAGACCACGCGCGGCTATGTGCAGGGCATCGCCCAGAGCTACCTCGCGGACGCGCAGATGCGCCGGGACGGCGTGGCGCGGCCGCTCGCGGCGATCTCCATCGAGCCGCGCTACCGCTACAACCAGGCGTTCAAGAGCGTGAACGCGATGGTGCCGAGCGTCATCATGCTGATGCTGGCCCTGATCCCCGCCATCACCACCGCGCTCGGCGTGGTGAAGGAGAAGGAAAGCGGCTCCATCGCCAATTTCCAGTCCACGCCGGTGACGAAGGCGGAGTTCCTGCTGGGCAAGCAGCTTCCCTATGTCGGCGTCGCCTTTCTCAGCTTCATCACGCTCGTCGTCACCGCCCAGCTCGTCTTCGGCGTGCCGGTGAAGGGCTCGCTTTTGACGCTGGCGCTGGGATCGCTCGTCTATGTCTGCGCCACCACCGGCTTCGGCCTCTTGGTCTCCAGCTTCGTGTCGAGCCAGGTGGCGGCGGTGTTCGCCACCGCCATCATCGCCATCATCCCGGCGGTGAACTTTTCCGGCCTGCTGGTGCCGGTGTCCTCGCTCTCGGGCGGGGGGCGCTATATGGGGCTCGCCTTCCCGGCCGCCTGGTACGAGCAGGTGAGCGTCGGCGCCTTCACCAAGTCGCTCGGCTTCGGCGACCTGTGGCGGGACATCGCGGTGATCGGGCTGCTGGCGCTCGCCTATATCGGCGCGGCGATGGCCGCGCTGCGCAAGCAGGGGGCGTGAACATGATCGCCTCGCTCATGCGCATCTGGCGGCTCGGCATCAAGGAGCTGTACAGCCTGAAGGCCGACCCGGTGCTGGCGGCGCTGATCGTCTACACCTTCACCGTCGCCATCTACACCGTGGCGTCCGGCGCGCGGTTCGAGGTGCGGAACGCGGCCGTGGCGGTGGTCGACGAGGACCAGACCGCCCTGTCGCGGCGGATGCGCGACGCGCTGCTGGCGCCTTTCTTCAAGGAGCCGGTGGTGATCGGCGCCGGCGAGGTGGACCGGGCGATGGATGAGGGGCGCTTCGTCTTCGTGGTGAACATCCCGCCGAAATTCGAGCGGGACGTGATCGCCGGGCGGCATCCGGCGATCCAGCTCGACATCGACGCCACCGCCATGTCGCAGGCCGGCAACGGGGCCTCCTACATCCAGAACATCCTGCTGCAGGAGGTGGCGGCCGCCTATCCCGGCACGGCGGCAAGCGCGCCGGTGAACGTCGTCATCCGCGCCAAGTTCAACCCGAACCTGACCTCGGAATGGTTCAGCGCGGTGATGCAGGTGATCAACAACGTCACCATGCTCGCGGTGATCCTGTGCGGGGCGGCGCTGATCCGCGAGCGCGAGCACGGCACCATCGAGCATCTTCTGGTGATGCCGGTGACGCCCACCGAAATCATGCTCGCCAAGGTCTGGGCCAATGGGCTGGTCATCGTGGCGGCGGCGACGCTCTCGCTCCTCGTGGTGGTGGAGCGCCTGCTCGGCGTGCCCATCGCCGGCTCGGTGCCGCTCTTCGTGGCGGCGATGGTGGTCTACCAGTTCTCGGTCACGTCGCTCGGCATCCTCATCGCCACCGTCTCGACCTCGATGGGGCAGTTCGGGCTGATCGTGATGCCGGTGCTGATCATGATGAACTTGCTGTCCGGTTCGACCACGCCGCTGGAGAGCATGCCCGAGGCGCTGCAATATGCGATGCAGCTCTCGCCCTCGACCCATTTCGTGGCGCTGTCGCAGGCGATCCTCTATCGCGGGGCGGGGCTTGCGATCATCTGGCCGCAGCTCGTCGCGCTGATCGTGATCGGCGGGGCGTTCTTCGCCCTCGCCCGGCTGCGCTTCCGCCGGGCGCTGCAGGCGGCGCAATAGCGCCGCGACCCCGGATCGGCCTTCGGCCGTCCGGGATGACGAGGCCGGGCGTGACGGCCGCTACCGCACCGGGGCGCGCTGGACGGTGTCGGGATTGGGAATGCCGTCGATGGGGCATTCCTCGGTGCCGATCATCGGGCGGGTGAAGGATTCCACCATTTCCCGCGTGCCCTCGGGATCGGAAATCCATTTGCGGTAGAAATCATAGGGGCATTCGGCCACGCCTTTGTCGCCGTCATGCGAGTTGATGACGCCGGTATAGCCGCGGTGCAGCAGCTTGAAGAGGTGGTTCTGCGACTGCATGTTCTTGCGCGCGTCGCGGATCAGCGAGGTGGACAGCGCGGCGTACTGGATGCCGTACTCCTCCTCGCCGCATTCGCCGAGTGTGCGCCCGTCGAAGCCGACGATGGCCGAGTGGCCGAAATAGGAATAGACCCCGTCGAAGCCCGCGGCGTTGGCGACGGCGACATAGCAATTATTCGCCCAGGCCATCGCCTTCGCCATCATCACCTGCTGGTCCTTGGCCGGGTACATGTAGCCCTGGCAGCGGACGATGAGTTCGGCGCCCTTCATCGCGCAGTCGCGCCAGATCTCCGGGTAGTTGCCGTCGTCGCAGATGATGAGCGAGACCTTGAGGCCCTTCGGCCCTTCCGAGACATAGGTGCACTTGCCTGGATACCAGCCCTCGATGGGCACCCACGGCATGATCTTGCGGTATTTCTGGACGATCTCGCCCTTGTCGTTCATCAGGATGAGCGTGTTGTAGGGCGCCTTGTGCGGGTGCTCCTCATGCTGCTCGCCGGTGAGCGAGAACACGCCCCAGACCTTCGCCTTGCGGCACGCCTCGGCGAAGATTTCGGTCTCCTCGCCGGGCACCGTGCAGGCGGTCGCGTACATCTCGGCGGAATCGTACATGATCCCCTGCGTCGAATATTCCGGGAAGATCACCAGATCCATGCCGGGCAGGCCGGTCTTCATGCCGACGATCATTTCGGCGATCTTGCGGGCATTGGCGAGAACCTCGGCCTTGGTGTGCAGCCGCGGCATCTTGTAGTTCACCACCGCCACGCCGACCGTGTCTGCGCTGCTGGAAACGTCGCCGTGCAACATGGGCTTCTCCTCGCATGGACGCGCCTGCCGCCGCGCGCTGGCGCGGTGGCCTTGCGTCTCGAAAAGGTTGGGGCGTCGCGGCGAAAGTTGCCGACCGCGGGCCGCCGGGCTCGGCCGCCAGAGTGGCGGCAGGGGCGCGCGGCCGGCAATACGTCGTTCAACGGTGGACCGGGCGGCTCAAGCCCCGGTAGTCTCGCGCAGCGCCGTGCGCACGCTCGCGAGGATGTCGTCCGAGAGGGCGGTATCGGCTTCCTTCACCGCGCGGGCCAGCGAGACGGCGCCCACCATGGCGGACACGACGGCGATGGCCTTCGCCCGGCGTTCGGCCGGATCGGCCTCCTCCAGCCGCGCCTCGACCTGCGCCAGGCAGCCCTTCAGCCCCTCGGCGAAATCCTTGCGGATGTCGGTGTCGTGCCGGGCGATCTCGGCGCCGAGGGCGGAGAGCGCGCAGCCTTCGCCCGGCGTGTCGCGGTGGGCGCGGCTGAGATAGCGGTCGAAAATGATGCCGAGGCTCGGCGCCTGCCGCCATTTGTCGATCGTCTGGGTGAAGGCGGCCCGGCAGGCCGCGCCCGCCAGCTCCGCCTTGGAGCGGAAATGGCCGTAGAAGGCGCCGTGGGTGAGGCCGCTCGCCTGCATGATCTCGGCGACGCCGACGGCGTCGATCCCGCGCGCGCGGAACAGCCGGGACGCCGATTCCAGGATCGATCCGTGGTGTTCGGCCACCTTCGCCTTGCTGACGCGCACGCTCGTCTCCCATTCATCCTGCGGGGCAGGCCGGCTCTTCTCCCCGGCTCTTCTCCTTGTCCAGACAGCATGAATCGGCGGGGAAGCAAATCACAAACGTCACGGACCGGCGGTCTCGCCGACCCGTGACGCAGCGGTATTGGCGCCCGGATCAGGCGGCGGCATCCCATTGCGGGGCGAGCCCGGCGGGGTTGACGATGCGCCCTTCGGGCCGGGCGAGGGCGTGGATCGCGGCCATCTCGTCCGCCGTCAGGGCGAAATCGAAAATGGCGAAATTCTCCCTGGCGCGTTCCTCGCCGGCGGTCTTCGACAGCACGATCAGGCCCTCCTGCTGGATCACCCAGCGCAGCACGACCTGGGCGACGCTGCGCCCGTGAGCTTTGGCGATCTCGCGCAGCACCGGGTCGGCGAACACCTTGCCGTCGGCCATCGCGTAATAGGCGGTGACGCTGAGGCCGGCGGCGCGCGCGGCGTTTATGACGACGCTCTGGTCGAGATAGGGGTGGTACTCGATCTGGTTGGTGACCAGCGGCACCGCGCTCAGCCGCGCCGCCTCGGCCATCTGCGCGGTGTTGAAGTTGGACACGCCGATATGGCGCACCTTGCCGGCGCGCACCGCCTCGTTGAGTGCGCCGACCGGCTCGGCCAGCGGCTGGCCGGCGGGCCAGTGCAGCAGGAGAAGATCGACATAGTCGGTGCGCAGCTTCGTCAGGCTCTCCTCGACGGACGCGAGAAGCGAGGAGCGGGCGAAACGGTCCACCCACACCTTGGTGGTGAGGAAGATGTCGCCGCGCGGCACGCCGGACGCCGCGATGCCCGCGCCGACCTCCGCCTCGTTGCCATAGATTTGCGCGGTGTCGATGTGGCGGTAGCCCAGCTTGAGCACATGGGGAACCATGCGCAGCGTGTCGGGGCCGGGCAGGCGGAAGGTGCCGTAGCCGAGCGCGGGAATGGTGGCGCCATTGGCGGAAACGAGCGGTTGCATGGGTATCTCCTGAGATGGCGAGGATCAGGCGGCGGCGGGGCGGGCGCGCCGGTCGAGCGCGCCGCTCGCCAGGGTGAGAAGCAGCGCGCCGGCGACCAGCAGCGCCCCGACCCAGGGCGTGGC
>JAEZMI010000145.1 GCA_023414975.1 Pseudomonadota bacterium
ATCGAGGGCAAGGCGATTCTCGTCGGGCATTCGGTGGGCGGGGCGACCTGCACCTGGCTGGGCGAGGAGATGCCGGAGCGCATCGCCGCCCTGGTCTATCTCACCGGCTTCATGGTGCCGGCCGGCAAGACCGCGCGGGACTTCGTGATGACGCCCGCCTATCTCAAGGACCCCGCCATCGTCGAGACGCAGGGCATGCTGCGCCTCGGCAAGGAGGGGCTCGGCCTCGACCTGACGAAGACCGATCTCATCGCCCGCTCGCTCTATTCGGACTGCTCCGCGCACGACATCGCCCGCGCGCTGCCGAACCTCGTCCGGGTGACGCCCCACGCGCCCTTCGTGCACACATCGTCCACCACACTGCACCGTTTCGGACGCCTTCCGCGGCACTATATCGAGTGCCTCCAGGACCGCGGTTTGCCCCTCTCCGTGCAGCGCGACATGCAGGCGGCCGTCCCCGGCGCGCATGTCCATCAGCTCGACACCGGCCATTCCCCCTTCCTCTCGGCGCCCGAGGATGTCGCCGATATCCTGCTGGAAATCGCCGGCTGAACCGGCGCGCGGCGCCCTCGCCTTGGCGGGTTTTGTGGGCCACCCCCCTCCCCTTTGTTGCGTCGCACCGCTAGGCTGCGCGCCGGATTCCGGTGATCTGGCAACGACAAAGAGGGGAACATGTCCGACCAGTCCAAGCTCGAGCAGCTGCGCGCCAAATATGGGTCGATCGGCGGCGGCGTCATTTTCGACCCGACCTTCAAGAAGGTCGCCGAGCTCCAGTTCAAGGGCAGCGACCGCCGCGTCTGGCCGTGGGCGAACGCCGCCACCCTGCTCGACGCGCCCTACCGGCCCGAGCTTCAGGAGCTGCCCGATCTGGGCGGTCTCGACGTCGCCCTGATCGGCGTGCCGATGGATCTTGGCGTCACTAACCGCGCCGGCGCCCGCCTAGGCCCCCGCGCCGTCCGCGCCATCGAGCGCATCGGCCCTTATGAGCATGTGCTGGGCATGGTGCCTGCCGCGGAAGTGAAGGTGGCCGACATCGGCGACATGCCCTTCACCAGCCGCTTCAGCCTCGATAGCTGCCATGCGGACATCGAGGCCTTCTACAAGAAGGTCGTGGCGGCCGGGGTGATACCGCTCTCGGTCGGCGGCGATCACTCGATCACCGGCTCCATCCTGAAGGCCATCGGGGAGAAGCAGCCGGTCGGCATGCTGCACATCGATGCCCATTGCGACACGAGCGGCGTCTATGAGGGATCGAAGTTCCACCATGGCGGCCCCTTCCGCAAAGCGGTTCTCGACGGCACGCTGGATCCGCAGCGGACCATCCAGATCGGCATTCGTGGCGGGGCTGAGTTCCTGTGGGAGTTCTCCTATGACAGCGGCATGACCGTCATCCATGCCGAGGATGTGACGGGCATGGGCGTTCCCGCCATCGTCGCGAAGGCCAAGGAAATTCTCGGCACCGGACCGGTCTATGTGTCCTTCGACGTCGACAGCCTCGATCCTGCCTTCGCGCCGGGCACGGGCACGCCAGAAATCGGGGGCCTCACTTCGCGCGAGGTCCTGGAAATCCTGCGTGGCCTGAACGGCCTCGACGTCATCGGCGGCGATGTGGTCGAGGTCGCCCCACAGTATGACAGCACCTCCAACACGGCCCATGCGGCGGCACAGGTCCTTTTCGAGATCTTCTGCATGTCGGTGACCGCGCTCAAGGCGCGGCGGGGGGCCTGATGCGGCTTGCCATGCTCCAGACCGCCGGCGACCCACAGAACCGGGTCCCGGCCAATCTCGACCGGCTCGCCGACGCCGCGGCCCGCGCCGCCGCCGGAGGCGCCGATCTTTTGCTGGCGCCGGAGATGTTCCTGACCGGCTACAATATCGGGCGCGCCGCGGCTGAGGCCGTGGCGGAGCCGGCGGACGGACCAAGCGCCACACGCGCGGCGGAGATCGCCCGCGCGTACGACATCGCCCTTTGCTACGGCTACCCCGAGCGGAGCGCGGACGGAGCGATTTACAACGCCGCGCTGCTTATCGACCGCAGCGGCCGTCAGTTGCTCAACTTCCGCAAGACGCATCTCTTCGGCGACCTCGACCGCGCGATGTTCGCGCCCGGTCCAGGTACCGCGGAGGTGGTGGAGGTCGCCGGCATGAAGGTCGGGCTGCTCATCTGCTACGATGTCGAGTTCCCGGAGGCGGTGCGCGCGCTCGCCCTCAACGGGGCCGACCTCGTTCTCGTGCCGACCGCCAACATGAAGCCCTATGATCCGGTGTCGCTTTTTGTGGTTCCGGCGCGGGCCTTCGAAAACGAACTCTTCGTCGCCTATGCCAATCGCTGCGGCTCTGAGGGCGAGCTCGACTACATGGGCCTGAGCTGCGTCGGTGACCCCGCCGGCGGCAATCTGGTTTTGGCCGGCGATGGCGAGGAACTGGTCTTCGCCGATCTTACGCCGGAGTCTCTGGCTCGAGGACGGCGGATGAACACGCACATGCGCGACCGTCTGCCGGAAACCTATGAGACGCTGTTCGCAGGCCGCTGATCGCCTGTTCTTGTCAAAATAAAAGGGCGCGCCGTGCAGCCGGCGCGCCCTTTGTTTCCTCGGCGGGGGATATCAGTGCGCCGGCGACTGGCGGCCGGCAACCGGCGCCAGACCTTCGGACTCCACCACGGTGCGGGCGATGAAACGGTTCCGCAGCGGCTTCAGCACGAACATCGCGAGGAAGGCCGCCGTAGCGTTCAGCGCGACAGCGATGGCGAACACGGCGTACCAGCCATAGCTCGCGGCAATGATGCTGGCGAAAGGCACCAGCAGCGCCGCGGTCCCTTTCGCTGTGTAGAGCATGCCGGCATTGGTCGAGGCGAACTTGGAACCGAACGTGTCGCCGCAGGTCGCCGGGAACAGCGAGTAGATCTCGCCGAACACGCCGAAGAAACAGGCCGTTGCGACCACGAACACCACCGGGTTCGAGCCGTGATAGACCAGCAGAAGCAGCATGGCGGCCGCCGTGCCGAAGGCGATGAACATCGTGTTTTCGCGGCCGATGCGGTCCGAGACGTAGCCGAAGATGGGCCGGCCGAATCCGTCGAAGATGCGGTCCAGCGAAATAGCGAGCGTCAGCGCCGCCGCCTGAAGGCCGAGAAGGTTCACCGGCATGTCGGCGACGCCGAGATCGTGCGCGATCGGACCGATCTGGGCCGCCGCCATCAGGCCACCCGAGGCCACCATGACGAACATCAGATAGAGTAGCCAGAACACGGGCTTGGTGATGGTCTGGGAGGGCTGGTAGTCGATCTTGCTCTGGGGCAGCGACAGCGCCTTCTTCGGAGCGGCGATCTTGTGAACCGGATGGCGCAGGAACTGGGCGAGCAGGAGAACGATCACGCCCTGTCCGATTCCGAACCAGAAGAAGGCCGTCTGGTAACCGTGTGATGCGATGGTATTGGCGATCGGCACAACCGTGAGGGCCGCGCCCGCACCGAAGCCGGCTGCCGTCGCGCCCGCGGCAAGGCCGCGGCGGTAGGGAAACCACTTCAGTGCGTTGCCCACGCAGGTGCCATAGACGGCACCCGCGCCGATGCCCGCGAACACCGCACCGGCATAAAGCAGCGTGAGCGAGTCAGCATAGGAATTGATCACCCAGGCCAGTCCGATCATCACGCCGCCGAAGGTGACGACCACGCGCGGGCCGTAGCGATCCACGAACCATGCCTCAACCGGCACAAGCCAGGTCTCGGTCAGGACGAAGATGGTGAAGGCGGTCTGGATCGCCGCGCGGCTCCAGCCATGAGCCTGGCTGATCGGGTCGACGAAAAGCGTCCACCCGTATTGAAGATTGGCGATCATGGCCATGCAGAAAATGCCGCAAGCCAGCTGGAACCAGGGCTCCCAGCTACGTGCGGCGGGCACGGCTCTCGTCGTATTCGTTTCCATTTGAGGCTTCCTCGACCTGTTGGTGCCGCGCGGCTCTTTCGGCCGCTTGAAGCGCGGATGCTGCCCGCATCCCGAAATATCCACCCGTACGCCCGGTGCTATTCACATCCGAGCTTTCCCAACGTCATCAACTGACCATTGGTCAAGTCTTCGATTGTTTGATCATACGGACGTCAGACAATTCGAATAATTATCATCTCCTTCGCGGGATTCAATATCTTTCATACCAACGTATGTTTACTTAGCGTAAAATCCTTCATATTCCAGAGTTATGATAGTTTTATAATGTTTATAATGAATATGAACGCCAATACATTATTGAAATGGGGTATTTGTTAAATCCAAGGTCGCTCGCGGCCAGTTGACGATCGACTTGACCCGGTGGGTGCCGGACGCGCACTTACGTCAGGCCAGCGCGCGATCCGAGCGCGGCCGGCATCTCGTCGGCGGGGAACCGTGCGGGGGCTGGCCGCGTTCCAGTACCGTGGCCGGTGCTTTGGTCCGGTCGCCACATGATAAGGGGATTATCGATGAGCCGTACCGTGCTCGGCGCCTTGGTGGTCGTTCTGGCCATCGTCGCCGCTGTGTTCGCCTATCAGGCCTATGAGCGGGAACAGAATTCGCTTCAGATCGAGGTGGGCCCCAACGGGGTGAAGGTTGATCCGCCAGGCTGAACGAGCATCTCGACCGCGACGAAAGTAGCACGTCCATCGGCTGCACAGCGGGGATAGGTGGTCTAAAAGGGCCACCTGATCCCTACCCGGCGGAGACCCAAGGTCTTGCCGTGCGCTCCCGGAGCCCCGCAGCCAATGTCCGTAACGTCAGCCGCCGCCGTGGGCGGAACGGTCGCCAACCCCCGTTCGCGGGTGATACTCGCAAGCCTCATCGGCACGACGATCGAGTTCTACGACTTCTACGTCTACGCGACCGCTGCGGTTCTGGTATTTCCACATCTGTTCTTTCCGGCGGGCAACGACACGACCGCCCTGTTGGCGTCCTTCGGCATCTTCGGTGCCGCGATGGTTGCGCGGCCGGCCGGTGCGATCTTTTTCGGGCACCTCGGCGACAAGCGGGGGCGCAAGGCGACACTGGTCGGCGCCCTGCTCACAATGGGAATCGCGACCTTCCTTATTGGAACCCTGCCGACTTACCACCAGGTCGGATGGCTGGCTCCGGCACTGCTGACCCTGATGCGGCTGGCGCAGGGGTTCGCCCTCGGCGGCGAATGGAGCGGCGCGGCATTGGTGGCGACGGAGAACGCTCCCGCGGGGAAGCGCGCCATTTACGGGACGTTCCCGCAACTCGGCGCACCGCTCGGCTTCATCCTGGCAAACGGGCTGTTTCTCGTCATAGCCGCTATTCTGCCGTCCGACGACCCTTCCCGCCCCTCCGAAGCGTTTTTGGAGTGGGGTTGGCGCATCCCGTTTCTGTTTTCCATCGTCATGGTGATCGTCGGTCTGTGGGTCCGGCTCAATCTGGTGGAAAGCACGGCGTTCAAGAAGACGGTGGAGGCCGGAAAGGTGCGCAGCGTGCCGCTGGTCGCGGTTTTCCGCGCGCACCGGCGCGAGCTGATCCTCGGCACGTTCTACATGCTCGGAACCTACGTGCTGTTCTACCTGATGACGACGTTCTCGCTGAGCTACGGCCGGGCCGGCACGAGCGCGCCGCTGCCGGGTCTCGGGTATGATTACACCACCTTTGTGCTGATGATGATCATTGGCGTGGTGTTCTTCGGTGTCTTCACCATGGTCTCCGGCCCCTGGGCCGACCGCTTCGGTCGCCGGCGGACCCTGATCATCGTCACGCTGGCGATCCTCGCCTTCGGCCTCGTCTGGGTGCCGATGCTGGCGGGAGGAACATTGGGCGTCATGGCCTGGCTCATCCTGGGCTTCAGCCTGATGGGCATGACGTTCGGGCCGATGGGCGCGCTGCTGCCCGAACTGTTCCCGGCCAATGTGCGCTATACAGGCTCCGGCATCGCCTACAACGTCTCGTCCATCCTTGGCGCAGCGGTTGCTCCCTTCATTGCCGTCGCTCTGTGGAAGCTCGGCGGCGGAAGCCCGTTCTGGGTGGGAATTTACCTCTCGGCCATGGCCGGCCTGACGTTGACCGCGTTGCTGATGGGCAAGGAAACGCGCGACATCGATATCGAGGCGTGAGGAACGGCCCGGCCTCAGAGCCGGGCGAGCCTCAGACGCGCAATCAGCAAGGCAAGGAGCGTCGCGGCCACGCAGGCTAGGGCCGCCTTGTCCAGCCCTCCCATGAATGCCGTGTGAGCGGCGTCGAGCAGCGCCTCTGCGCGTTCCGGCGGCAGCGATCGGGCGGCCGTAACGGCGCCGTCCAGCGTCGCGCGGGCCGATGTGAGAAGGCCATCCGGCAGTCCCGGAAGCGCCGCGGCTTCCATGCTCAGACGGTAGCTTGCGGCCACCAGACTGCCGAGTACCGCAATGCCGAGCGCGCCGCCGAATTCGAAGCTGGTCTCGGAAATGGCGGAGGCGGCGCCCGCCCGCTCGGCGGGTGCGAGGCGCATGACGAGATCGACTGTGACCGTCCCCACCGGCGCAAGTCCGCTGCACAAAAGCACAATCGCCGTCATCAGCACCCAAAGCGGCGAGTCGGGGCGCAGTTGCGTGAGCACGCCGAAACCAAAAGCGGCGATGAGCACGCCTGTGGACAGCACGTCCACCGGTCGCCAGCGGCGGACGAGCACGGGGGTGGCCATGGAACCGAAGGCGAAGCACAGGCCGGACGGCGCGGTCCAGAGCCCGGCTTCCAGCGGCGTCATGCCGAGGACGAGCTGCAAATACTGCGAGATGAACACGAAAATGCCCATCGCGCCGAACATCGCGGTGACGTTGATGGCCAGCGCGGCGCCGAGGCCGGGATGCCGGAGCAGGGCGAGATCGATCATCGGGTCGCTGAGCCGCTGCTGACGGCGCAGAAACAGCGCGCCCACCCCCAGCCCGAGCGCAATGGCGGCGACAGCCTCCCAGCCGAAGCCGGATTCCGCCATCCGCTTCATGCCGTAAATGATTGACAGCGAAGCAACAATCGACTGTACGGCGCTTAGCAGATCCAGCCGTCCCGCGCTCTCGTCACGGAACTCCGGCAGCAGCAGAGGCCCGGCGATGAGCAGGGCGATCATCACCGGAACCGCCGCCAGGAACACCGCCCCCCACCAGAAATACGTCAATATGATACCTCCGACCAGCGGCCCCAGAGCGGCGCCGGATGAAAAGCAGGCGATCCAGACGCCGATGGCGAAGGTGCGTTCACGCTCGTCGAGAAAGATGTTGCGCAGAAGCGACAATGTCGACGGGCCGAGAGTGGCGCCGGCGATGCCCAGCACGGTGCGGGCGGCGATGAGTTCCTCGGCGGTGCGGGCGAAAGCGGCGAGAATGGAAGCGGCGGCGAAGGCGGCGGCGCCGATGAGCAGCAGACGGCGTCGGCCGATCCGGTCGCCGAGCGTGCCCATGAGCATCAACGTGCCGGCGACCATGAAGCCGTATATGTCAATGATCCAAAGGAGTTGCGCCGCCGATGGGGCAAGGTCCAGCGCGAGGTGCGGCACGGCAAGATTGAGCACCGTCAAGTCCATCGCGTAGACGAGGCACGGCAGCGCGATCACCCCGAGGGCGACCCAGTCACGCAGGCCAGCCCGTTGAGACGTCTCCGAAACCTGCATGCTGCACCTCACCTGTGGGCGGCCGGCATAGCCGATCGCGCCAAAGGCAGCCAGAGGAGCTGACCCTCCGGCACCGCATCGGCTGCACGCTGACGCCCTGCGGCAACATCGGAGGTCTTATTATACCTCTTTCATTGCTGGTACCCCCTCGCCCTCGATGCGGGCGCGCAGTTCCCGCTGGGCGGTCTCGTCGAGCGGGAAGCGCCACATAAGGGCGATGGCGGCGAGTTTCGGCAGGAGCGGCAGCCACGCATAGAAGGCGGCAAGCGCCGCCGTGCCCTGCCCTCCCGGTGTCCCCGGCGTAAAACCAGCGAGCTCCAGAAGCGGAAAAACCAAGCCAACACTAAGGGCTAGCGAGAGTTTCGTCGCGAGCGTCCAGGCGGCGAAGTAGAGGCCGGAGCGCTGCTCGCCGGAGGTGGCGGTGTCGAGGTCGATGACGTCGGCCTGGATGGCGGGGGGAATGACGAGGTCGAAGGCGAGGAGGAGACCGGTGGCGACGCAGATGGCGCCGAAGGCCAGGACGTCGCCCGGCCCCAGAAAACCGGCGGCCGCGAAGATCGCGCAGGCGATCACCATGGAGACACACCATGCGCGGTGTTTTTGTACCTTCCGCACCGCCGCGAGGGCGAGCGGTACGCCGGCTATCGCACTGATAAAATAGGCGAAAAGCAGAGGGCCGCGCAAATCCGGCACCTCCAGCCGGTCGGCGACGAAATAGAGGAAAAGCGTCGCCGGAATGGCGTTGGCGAGGCCGTTCAGCACGAAAGCGAGGAGCAGGCGCAGGAACGGGCGGTTGGCGGCGAGGTGTTTCAGGCCCTCCCGCAGGTCCAGACGGGCGCGGGAATGGTCCACCGGCTCGGGCACGAAACGCAGTGCGATGAGTGCAAAAGTCGGTGCAGTGAGGAGGACAGTCAGGCCAATGAGTGCAAGTCCGTGCAGCCCCTCGGCGCGGTCGAAACCCAGCGTGAAGGGCAGGCTGATGGCGAGCAGCGTGCCGATGAGGGTCGCCCCCTCCCGCGCGGCGGTGATGGCGGCGCGCGCGCGATAGTCACCGGAGAGCTCCGCCCCCCAGGCCCCATAGGCGAGGGTCGCGGCGGTGTAGCCGAGTGAAACCCCCGTCGCCCAGACGGCGAGATAGGCGAGCCCCGCGCCGACCGGCGGCCAGAACAGCATGAAGGCGCTGATCGCCGCCACCGGCACGGCGGCGAGGAACAGGGTG
>JAEZMI010000182.1 GCA_023414975.1 Pseudomonadota bacterium
GTCTACAACCGCAACTGAGACAGCCGCCCGGCGGGGGCTGCTTACACTCCCGTCGCCGGACTTCCATTTCGCAGCATCCATTGCATCGCCGGCCAAGGGCGCTTATTGACGCCTGCCATGGTTGTCGCCGCCAGCGTGCGGCGCCGATCGCGAGCAAGGAGTATCGCTGTGGGTATGGTCCAATCGGAGAAGGCGCCCGCCGCCGGCATCTCCCGCCAGGACGATCCGTTGCGTGCCAGCCTTCAACGGACCCTCTCCATCGAGGCAAACGGCCTCGCCGCGCTCGCGCAGGCCATGGACGGCCCGCTGGGCGACTCCATGGAGCGCGCCATCCGAACGATCGAGGTGGCGCGCGGCCGCATCATCGTGACGGGCATGGGCAAAAGCGGGCATATCGGCCGTAAACTTGCGGCGACGCTCGCCTCGACCGGCACACCGTCGCTCTTCATGCATGCCGCCGAGGCGAGCCATGGCGATCTCGGCATGGTCACGCCCGACGATGTGCTGCTGGCCCTATCCTGGTCCGGCGAAACCGCCGAACTGAGCGACGTCGTGCATTACGCCCGGCGTTTCGCGGTGCCGCTGATCGCCCTCACCTGCAACGTCGAGAGCACGCTCGGCCGCGCCGCCGACGTGGTGCTAGCCCTGCCCAAGGTCGAGGAAGCCTGCCCGAACGGGCTTGCACCCACCACCTCCACCCTCCTCCAGCTCGCCGCCGGTGACGCGCTTGCGGTCACGCTGCTGGAGCGGCGCGGCTTCTCCGCGTCCGATTTCCGTGTGTTCCACCCCGGCGGCAAGCTGGGCGCGCGTCTGCTGAAGGTCGCCGACCTGATGCATGGCGAGGACAACGTGCCACTGGTCCCGCGCGGCACACCGATGAGCGCCGCGCTAATCGAGATCACCAGCAAGCGCTTCGGCTGCTGCGGGGTCGTCGAGACCGATGGCCGGCTGGTCGGCATCGTAACGGACGGCGACCTGCGCCGGCACATGAGCGGCGATCTTCTCGGCCATCCGGTCGAGACGGTGATGACGGCGTCCCCGCTCACCGTGAGTCCCGACGAACTCGCCAGCGCCGCTCTCGGCCGCATGAGCCGGACGCAGATCACCGTGCTCTTTGCCGTGCGCGACGGCGTGCCGGTCGGCATCCTCCACATCCACGATCTTCTGCGCGCCGGCGTCATCTGACCACGGCCCCCTGCCCCGCGAGGACCTCCCATGAGCGGTATTCCCGCCAATGCCACCGTCACCCTCGGCGAGGTGCGCTTCGGCAACCATCTGCCGCTCGCGCTCATTGCCGGGCCATGCCAGATGGAAAGCCGCGATCACGCGCTGGAGTGCGCCGCCGCGATCAAGGAAATTGCCACGCGCCGCGGGGTTGGCGTGGTGTTCAAGACCTCGTTCGACAAGGCCAATCGCACCTCCATCAAGGGCGCGCGCGGCATGGGGCTCGAGGCGGCCCTGCCGGTTTTCGCCGAGATACGCGAGCGCTATGGCATGCCGGTGCTGACGGATGTGCATGAGAACGAGCAGTGCGCCGTGGTCGCCGAGGTGGTCGACGTGCTGCAAATCCCGGCCTTTCTCTGCCGGCAGACGGACCTGCTGATCGCCGCCGCCGCCACAGGCAAGGTGGTGAATGTGAAAAAGGGCCAGTTCCTCGCTCCCTGGGACATGAAGAACGTGGTTTCCAAGCTGACGGAGTCCGGCAATCCGAACGTGCTCGTGACGGAGCGCGGCGCCTCCTTCGGCTACAATACGCTGGTGACGGACATGCGGAGCTTGCCGATCATGGCCGAGCAGACCGGCGCGCCGGTGATCTTCGATGCCACGCATGCGGTGCAGCCGCCCGGCGGGCAGGGCACCTCGTCGGGAGGCCAGCGCGAATTCGTGCCGGTGCTCGCCCGCGCGGCGGTGGCCGTGGGCGTTGCCGGCGTGTTCGTCGAAACGCACCCGGACCCGGACAAGGCCCCCTCCGATGGCCCGAACATGGTACCGCTCAACCAGTTCGAGGCGCTTGTCGCCCGGCTGCAGGCCTTCGACGCGCTGGCCAAAGGACAGGCCGCCTGATGGGGCCGGCCGGCACGCCCGCCTCCGCCTCTCGGCCGCCGCGCTGGATTGAGTCGCTGGCGCGTTTCGGCGCGCTCACCTGCCTCGTCGCCCTGCCGCTGCTGTCGCTCCTGCCGGCTGACGTTGTTGAGCGTACCGGCGCTGGAAAGAACCTGGAACACGCGGTGGCCTATGGCGGCACGGCATTCCTGCTGGCGCTGGGCGTCGCCACCCCGCGCAACCGCCTGATCGCCACGCTGGCGTTGATCGGACTTGCCGCGCTGCTGGAGACCGCGCAAAGCTTCACCGCCACGCGCAGCGCCGAAGTCGCACAGTTCGTCGCCGGCACGCTCGGCAGTCTGGCAGGCCTCGTCGCCGGCCTGATGGTCCGCCGTCTGCTCGCGCGCTGATCTCCGGAAGCAGCAGCGCCGCGGTGGCATTTGCCCCGCGGCGCTCAGCGCTTTTGAGGGCAATCGCCTCAAAGGCTCTGGTTGTAAGCTCCAACTTCCGGGTGGGTGCGCAATACACCGTCCACCAGCTTGAACATGTCGTACATGCGGGCCTCGGAGACCGGGCTCTCGACCACCACGACCAGTTCCGGCTTGTTGGAGGATGCGCGCACCAAGCCCCAAGAACCGTCTTCAGCGGTCACGCGGACGCCGTTCACCGTCACGATATCCCGGATCGCCTGACCGTCGATCTTGCCGCCGCTGGCGGCGAGGTCCTCGAAGTGCTTCACGACGGAAGCAACGACGCCGTACTTCTTTTCGTCGGGGCAGTGGGGCGACATTGTCGGGGACGACCAGGTCTTCGGCAGCGCGTCACGCAGTTCCGACAGTTTCTTGCCGGGGTTGCGGTCGAGCATGTCGAGAATGGCGATGGCCGAGACAAGACCATCGTCATAGCCGCGCCCGATCGGCTTGTTGAAGAAATAGTGGCCGGACTTTTCGAAGCCGACCAGCGCGCCGCTCTCGTTGACGCGACGCTTCATGTAGGAGTGGCCGGTCTTCCAATAGTCGGTCTTCGCCCCATTGGCGATGAGCACGGGATCGGTGACGAAGAGGCCGGTGGACTTCACGTCCACTACGAACTGCGCCTCCGGATAGATCGCTGAAAGATCGCGGGCGAGCATGACGCCCACTTTGTCCGCGAAAATTTCCTCTCCATGGTCGTCAACTACGCCGCAGCGGTCGCCATCGCCGTCGAAGCCGAGCCCAACATCCGCTCCGGAGGCCAGCACCGCGTCGCGCATCGCGTGCAGCATCTCCATGTCTTCGGGATTCGGGTTGTACTTAGGGAAGGTGTGATCGAGTTCGGTATCGAGCGGCACCACCTCGACCCCGAGCGCTTCCAGGATGCGCGGCGCAAAGGCCCCTGCCGTTCCGTTGCCGCAGGCCGCTACGGCCTTGATCTTGTTCTTCAGCTTCGGGCGATCGGTCAGATCCTTGATGTAGATCTCGGGGAAGTTTTCGACATAGACATAGCCGCCACCATCGCGGGGCTTGCCGGTGCCGCTGAGGACGATGTCCTTGAGCCGGCTCATCTCATCCGGACCGAAAGTCATGGGCCGGTTCACGCCCATTTTCACGCCGGTCCAGCCATTGTCGTTATGCGAGGCGGTGACCATCGCGACGCAGGGAATGTCGAGAGCGAACTGCGCGAAATAAGCCATAGGCGACAAGGCGAGGCCAATGTCGTGCACCTTGATGCCGGCCGCCATCAGCCCCAGCGTCAGCGCCTGCTTGATCGACGAGGAATAGCCGCGGAAATCATGGCCGGTAACGACTTCCGGCCGGATTCCCATCTCATGGATGAGCGTGCCGAGGCCGAGGCCGAGCGCCTGCACGCCCATGAGATTGAGTTCGCTGCCGAAAAGCCAACGGGCGTCATATTCGCGAAAGCCGGTCGGCTTGACCAGCGGCACGGTCTCATAAGCATAGGTGTTCGGCTTCAGCGAAGCCTGGGGCAGCGGGAACATCGGCACTCCTGCAGAAGAGGCGGAAAATGTGCAGTTCAGTCACTCGGACAGTTAGCATAATTCATGCCCAACCGCCTGCGATACACGGATAATCACAGCGCGCGGCGCAAGGCGGCAGCCCCTCTCCAGAGGCGCCAGATTCGCAACATAGCGGGCATTGAGGGCACTTCGATGAAGGGATCATGCGCCCGCTTCATCCACGAGAGATCACCCGGCACGAGCATAAGGGGCAGAAAAGCCGGAAGGAGTGCCGCGTCGACGCCCGATAACGCTGCCAGCGCCTGCTCGTAATGCCGGTGGGCGAGGCCACGCAGATCCCCAAGCGCGGCGCGCAGGGCAGGCGTGGCAGTGCCCGACACGGCGTCCTCGCGCGTCAGCCCATGTACGGCGAGAATGTCGGCCGGAATGTAGCACTGGCCGCGCCGGGCGTGGAAAGGAAAGGCGCGCAGCAAGCCGCTCACCGCATAGGCGACGCCGGCGTGGCCGGCGGCATCAGCCGAGCGTGTGTCCGCCGCGCCCGTGAGGATGATGCCGGCCAGGCGTATCAATGCGGATGACGTCTCGCCCGCATAACCTTCGAGATCGTTCACCGAGGGCATGGGATCGTCATAAAGGTCGAAAATTCGAGCGTCGAGCAGCGCGAAGAAGGTCTCGCGGGGCAGGCGGTAGCGTTCGATGGTCTCAAGCAGCGCGTCCGCGACGGGATTGGCGCGCACATCCCCCCTCGCCTCCCCGATGAGCGCCTCGCTCCACCATTGCAGCCGGACCTCACCCGCCATGGGGTTGGTGATCGCCTCGCGCACACGAGAAACCTCGGCATTGAACGCATGCAGGGCGAAAAGGCCGGCACGCGCCTCCGCTGGGGCGAAAAGGTCGGCGATGTAACGGTCGCGGTCGAGATCGCGCACGAGGGCGGCGCAGTAATCGGTATTGCTCTGGATCATACGCGTCGCGCCGGGCCGCTCAGGGTAACGCCAGAAGTGCAGCCGCCACCGGCCGACCCTCGGCGAGGAGCACGTTATAGGTGGAGGCCGCGCCGCGCGTCGGCATCGCATCGACGGAGATGCCCGCGTCGCGCAATTGCCAGCGCAGGGCGTCCGGCACGGGCCAGGGGTCCGGCCCAGTGCCGATCAGAAGAAGCTCGATGGCTGTGGCCTGCTCGAAGACGGGCCGCAGCGCCGCGGCGTCGATCTCGCGCGGCGCACGCGGCGCCCAGGCATGAATGCCCGAGGGCAGCGCCAGGACGGAGCCTTCCGACGCCATGCCGGCGAAATGGAACGAACCGCGGCCATAGCCGTCGATCGGCACCTGCTGCGGCAGATGGGCGTCGGGCTTGGCCATGGTCGCTATCCCCTGCGCGGCGTCGTTCCAGGTAAAGACGCCTCAGGGCGTGAGGCGTTCCGCCTTGGAGTTGGCGGCCGCCGCTTCCTTCTCCGCCTTCTCCGCCAGCGCGCGCGTCGACACGCCGAGATAAATGAGCAGCGGCGAGGCGATGAAGATGGAGG
>JAEZMI010000297.1 GCA_023414975.1 Pseudomonadota bacterium
CGCTCGCCTCGGCGGCGACCAAGCAGGCGGCGCTGGACGGCGCCGCCGCGGCGATCCGCGCCCAGGCCGCCGGGATTCTCGCGGCCAACGCGCAGGATGTCGCCGCCGCCCGCGCCGCCGGCATCAGCGAGTCGGTGATCGACCGGCTGACCCTCACGCCCGCCCGGCTTGAGGGCGTGGCCAACGCGGTGGCCGAGATCGCCGCCCTGCCCGATCCCGTGGGCAAGGTGACGGAAAGCTGGGAGCGGCCGAACGGCCTGCGGCTCGAACGCGTGCGGACCCCGCTGGGGGTGATCGGCGTGATCTATGAGAGCCGGCCCAACGTGACCGCCGACGCGGGCAGCCTCTGCCTCAAGGCGGGCAATGCGGTGATCCTGCGCGGCGGCTCGGACAGCTTCCATTCCAGCCGCGCGATTCATGCGGCGCTGGTCGAGGGCGTCACCGCCGCGGGGCTGCCCGCCGACGCGATCCAGCTCGTGCCGACGCGCGACCGGGCGGCGGTCGGCGCCATGCTCAAGGGGCTCGACGGCACGCTCGACGTGATCGTGCCGCGCGGCGGCAAGAGCCTGGTCGCCCGCGTGCAGGCGGAGGCGCGCGTGCCGGTGTTCGCGCATCTGGAAGGCATCGTGCACGTCTATGTCGACCGCGCCGCCGACCTCGCCAAGGCGCTGACCATCGTGAAGAACGCCAAGCTGCGGCGCACCAGCGTGTGCGGCGCGGCCGAGACGCTGCTGGTCGATGCCCGCGCCGCCGACACCTTCCTCGCCCCGCTGGTCACCATGCTGCTCGACGCGGGCTGCGCGGTGCGCGGCGACGCGGCGACGCAGAAGGTCGATCCGCGCGTCACGCCCGCGAGCGCGGAGGACTGGCGCACCGAGTATCTCGACGCGGTGATCTCCGTGAAGCTGGTCGACGGGCTCGACGCCGCCATCGACCATATCGAGACGCATGGCTCCCATCACACGGACGCAATCCTCACCGAGGACGCGGCGGCGGCCGAGCGGTTCCTCGCGGAGGTGGATTCAGCCATCGTGGTGCACAACGCCTCGACCCAGTTCGCCGATGGCGGCGAGTTCGGCTTCGGCGGCGAGATCGGCATCGCGACGGGGCGGATGCACGCGCGCGGGCCGGTGGGGGCGGAGCAGCTCACCTCCTTCAAGTACCGCGTGCGCGGCGCGGGGCAGATCCGCCCCTGAACCGTCGGCGACCCGCCGGCTCACGCGATTTCAGCGCCCATGCGGGTTTTCACGGCCTCGCGGCGTTCAATATCGGTCCAAACAGCTTCCTTGCGCCCCCCAAAAGGGTGCGCTAGGGGAGAGCCGCGGGCCAAACCACATGCCTCGCGCGGAGACCGGATGAATGACCTACGTCGTCACGGACAATTGCATCAAGTGCAAGTACACCGACTGCGTCTCGGTGTGTCCCGTCGACTGTTTCTATGAGGGCGAGAATTTTCTCGTCATCCATCCGGACGAGTGCATCGACTGCGGCGTGTGCGAGCCCGAATGCCCGGCCGAGGCCATCAAGCCCGACACCGAGCCGGGGCTCGAAAAGTGGCTGACGCTCAATGCCGACTACGCCAAGGTCTGGCCGAACATCACCGAGCGCAAAGACCCCCTGCCCGACGCGAAGGAATGGGACGGTGTAGCCGATAAGCTACAGTATCTCTCGCCCGAACCGGGTAAGCAGGACTGACGACGCACCGTGCGGCATCCTGATCCGGATCGCCGTCGCCGCCCAAGCCGTGCCCTCCCCGACGCCGCGACCCGCGCGCCGCGAGCGAATCCGCATGCGCGTTGCATTGCGGCAGTATTTTGATTTCCCCCGGATTTGTGCTATAACGCTGCTCGTGCAGTCGAATGGTTTTGCCATGGTGCAACGCTCCCGAACCGGAGCGATCTTCCCGGAATTGATGTCGGGTACCTGTCCAGCGCGCATCCGCGCGCCGGGGCTTCCTGAATTTTCCGTCGACGGCTGAAGTACGGCTGCGGCATCCGCCACGGCCGGGGTGTTTCTTGACCTCGCGTGTGGCCGCGCGCGGGGCGACGTGCGTCGAGGGCGGCGCAGCGCCGAGAACCGAGACCCAGGAGCAGGCACAGCATGACGTCGACGACGAAGAAGCCGTCCACCAATATCCGCCAGGGTTTCAAGACGGGTGAGCATATCGTGTACCCCTCGCACGGCGTGGGACGCATTACGGCGATCGAGGAACAGGAAGTCGCGGGCTTCAAGCTTGAGCTTTTCGTCATTCATTTCGAAAAGGACAAGATGACGCTGCGCGTGCCGGTGCCGAAGATCGCCACCGTCGGCATGCGCAAGCTTTCGGACGCCCCCGTGATGAAGAAGGCGCTGGAGACCCTGAAGGGCCGCGCCCGCGTCAAGCGCACCATGTGGAGCCGCCGGGCCCAGGAATACGAAGCGAAGATCAATTCGGGCGATCTCGTCGCCATTTCGGAAGTCGTGCGCGACCTCTACCGGTCCGACGCGCAGCCCGAGCAGTCCTATTCCGAGCGCCAGCTCTACGAGGCCGCGCTCGACCGGATGGCGCGCGAGCTGGCGGCGGTGGAGAACCTGACCGAGACCGAGGCGATCAAGCAGATCGAGCAGAACCTGCTCAAGGGCCCGCGCCGCACCGGCAAGGGCGAGGCGGAAGCCGAGGCCGAGGTGGCCGAGGACGACGCCGAGGAAGCCGCCGCCTGAGCGGCACGCCTTCTCTCCGTTTCAGAAAGCCCGGCCTCGCGCCGGGCTTTTTTCGTTGGGGAACGGTGGGGCACGCGGATCAGCCCGGCCATCGACGACATTGCGCGCGCCGGCTTCCCGGTACGCCGTCATGGCCGGGCTTGGGCCGGCCATCCCTGACGTTGCCGCGCGCCTCACGTCGTGGATGCCCGGCCCAAGGCCGGGCATGACGGAACCCACGTGGCGTCGCCATCAGACACCCGGCGCCGACGGCACCCCGTACGCCGTCATGGCCGGGCTTGGCGCGGCCATCCATGACGTTGCCGCGCGCCGCAAGTCGTGGATGCCCGGCCCGAGGCCGGGCATGACGGAACCCACGTGGCGCCGCCAACCTCCCACTCCGCCGCCGGACGGGAACCTTCCGCCGCTCCCGGCGTTGGCTTGCGGTTGGTCCCGCCCGGCGCATCGCGCGTGCGGGCAGAGCCGTGGGGAGACGCGCATGAGCGATCCGGGCGAACGCCACAGCCGGCTGGCGCGGGAAGCGATGAAGGCGCCGCTGCTCGACCGCGAGCAGGAATATGAACTCGCCCGCCGCTGGACCGAGACGCGCGACGAGGAGGCGCTTCACACCCTCATCCGCGCCCATATGCGCCTCGCCATCGCCATCGCCCGGCGTTTCCGCAATTACGGCCTGCCCATGTCCGACCTCGTGCAGGAAGGGCATATCGGCCTCATGGAGGCGGCCGCCCGCTTCGAGACGGTGCATGAGGTGCGCTTTTCCACCTATGCCACCTGGTGGATTCGCGCCGCCATTCAGGACTATGTGCTGCGCAACTGGTCCATCGTGCGCGGCGGCACCTCCTCCGGCCAGAAGGCGCTGTTCTTCAACCTGCGCCGGATGCGCGCCAAGCTGGAGCGCGCCGACAGCACCGCGACGCGCGAGGAGATGCACCTCTCCATTGCGCGCAATCTCGGCGTGAACCCGGTCGAAGTCGCCCGCATGGATGCGCGGCTGAACATTCCCGACGTCTCGCTCAACGCCCCGCTGGCCGCCGATGACGAAAACGGGGCGGAGCGCATGGACCAGCTCGTCGCCGGCGATCCGCTGCCGGACGAGCAGGTGTCCCTGGAGATCGACGGCGCGCGCCGCCGGCGCTGGCTGCGCCGGGCGCTGACCGCGCTGAACGAGCGGGAAATCCGCATCATCAAGGCGCGCCGGTTGAGCGAGGAAAGCGAGACGCTGGAAACGCTGGGCGCGCGGCTCGGCATCTCCAAGGAGCGGGTGCGGCAGATCGAGAGCCGGGCCATCGAGAAGCTGCGCGTCGCCCTCACCCAGGGCGAGGGCGTGCCCCGCGGGGCTTTCGGCTGAGGCCGGCCCAGCACGCAAGTCGGCAGGCACGCGAGTCGGCAAGCACGCAGCCCGCCAGCGCCCTATTCGGCGATGATCTTGTACTGCTCGCGATAGACCAGCTTGGCGCCGGGATCGAGGCCGTTGAGCACGAGGAAGCGCTCGAGCGGCTTGTCCTGCGTGTCCATCTTCGCCGCGAGCTTCTCCGGCGTGTCGGTGATGCCGGCGGTGACGATGCGGATGCGCAGCGGCTTCACATTCTCCGCCTCCTCGATGGAGACGCGCCGGAAGGTCTCCGCCGCCTGGCGGAAGGCCTGGTCGAGCGCGGGGGTGAGGTCGCGCGCGGCGAAAATGAGCCGGTAGACATCGCTGCCGAAGCGGATCGCGAACATGCGGAACGACCACTGGTCGCCGCGCGCCACCGCGGTCGCCGCCGGGAAGCCGTTCAGCACCAGGCTTTCCACCGAGGAGACCTCGACGCCCTCGATCCAGCCCGAGGAGAGATACTGCGCGAGCGACTGATCGCCGGGCACGCGCACCGCGTCGAGCCGCAGCGCCTCCCGCCCCGAGGCTGAGGCGCCGAGCACGGCCTGGGAGGTGTTCTCCAGCGCGAAGCCTTCCGGCGCGGTGAAGGTGAAGCCGAGCTTGGGATGGAAGAAGCGCCGGCCGCGAATGAAGCCTTCCTTCGGGTCGTCGCCATAGACCAGCCCGTCGATCGCGGCGAGATACTCGCTCCGGTCCCGCTCGCCGGCCTTGTTGGGCGCGGCATATTCGCGGGCATTGGCCATCACGATGGAGATGCGCTCGGGCGTCGCCGGATGGGTGGCGAGGAAATCCGCCTGCTCGCCGCCCCGGCTCTGGCCCATGGTCGAGGCCGTCTTCAGCGAGGACTGCTTGCCCATGGTGGTGAGAAAGCGCTCGGCGCCGTAAGGGTCGAAGCCCGCCCGTGCGCTGATGCCGACGCCGATGGCGTCCGCCTCCAGCTCCTGCGCCCGCGAGAAGCTGGCGAGCGAGATGCGGCTCTTGGCCAGCGCCAGCGCGCCGAGATCGGGATCGTTCACCACATCGGAAATGACGCGGGAAACCAGCACCGCCTGCTTCATCTGGTCCTCGCGCGTCGCCGCGTGATTGGCGATGACATGCGCCATCTCATGGGCGAGCACCGAGGCGATCTCGGCATTGTCGGAGGCGAGGGCCAGCAGGCCGCGCGTCACGTAGAGCGAGCCGTTCGGCAGGGCGAAGGCGTTGATGGCCGGGGAATTGAGGATGGTGACGCGGTACTTCTGGTCCGGCCGCTCGGACGCGGCCACGAGGCGCGTCACGATG
This sequence comes from Pseudomonadota bacterium, assembly GCA_023414975.1. Lineage (GTDB taxonomy): Bacteria > Pseudomonadota > Alphaproteobacteria > Rhizobiales > Xanthobacteraceae > Ancylobacter. Next base: position 5,354 of record JAEZMI010000297.1, read on the forward strand.
CGCTGGATCTCGTCCTGAAGCTTCGGGTCGTTATAGGCGCCGCCATAGGAGGCGACGAGGCGCTCATGCTCCCGGCGCTGCGCCGGGGTCATCGTATCCTCGGGGCCGAGGGCGGCCTGGGGAGTGGGCGCCTGCGCCTGGCGGGCGGGCTCAAGCCCCGCGCAGCCGGCGAGAAGCAGGCCGAGCGCCAACAGCAGGGCCAGAGACAGCCACGAGCGTGCAAAAACCCAAGAGCGTGCGAAAGTCCACGAGGGTGCGAAAATCCACGAGGGTGCTTGCGCCCACGGCGCCGCACCCGCGGCGCACGGCGCGGCGGCCCTCATGCCCGGACCCGTTTCGGCGACATCCGCGTCTTGTGGCGCCCTCACCACGTCCCCGCCCGTTTCCTGTCCCAACCCTCGTCGAGGCGCGCGATCTGACCGGCGTCCTCGACCGTGATCGCCGGTCCGCCAGCCGCGTGCACCACGCCGCGCGCCAGCACATTAGCGCCGGCGAGCGATTCGGGAGCGGTGCCCGCGGCTTCCAGCGCGGCGCGCGCCGACTTTTCCAGCCTCACCGTGGCGTCATCCCGCCAAACCGGGCCGAAATTGAGGTAATCGACCGCGCGGCCCTTTCCAACCGAAAGCACCCGCCCTTCCAGAATTGTGAAGCGCCCCTCCCACCGCGCAAGGCGCGCGACGTCGCGGGCGGGAATGGGCAGCCCGGCCCATAG